>JAHDBE010000206.1 GCA_020630555.1 Saprospiraceae bacterium | reverse complement strand
GCACTGTAAGACAGTAATGAAGCAAAATATTCCTTTAAGAAATTATTTTCTCTTTTATCTCCTTCAAGAAGTTTCGTAATTCTCTTTCCGAAAATCTCAATTCCCTTAACCTCTCCTACAGCCTCTAGTCTAGGCTTCACCAAAACTTCATATTCCATGGTCTTACGGTTTAACACCTTCATGATGTTTTTACCTTTCTCGTCCTTCTCTTTGGTTCTTTCGTAAAACCCTTTCCCAGACTTTCGTCCAAGGAATTTATTGTCAAGTAAAAATTTAAGGTAGTCTGGCGAACTCAATTCTTTTAATCGAGTCATCTCCGAATCATCCTTCACATTAGCAAACACAAACTGACTTACCTTGTCTCCCGTATCAATACCAACTAAATCTGATAACTTAAAAGTAGCCGTCTTTGGTCTGCCGATGATAGGTCCAGTGATGGCATCAACCTCCTCAATACGCATATCAAACTTGTCCGTCAATTCGTACATCTTCGCTCCAGAAAACACACCAATACGATTTGCAATAAATGCAGGTGTGTCTTTACACAAAACCATTTGCTTTCCTAAAACGCCATCTCCAAAATCCATGAAAAAATCAATGACATCCTGATCTGATCCCGAATGTGGAATGACCTCAAGTAATGGCATGTACCTTGGTGGATTAAAAAAGTGGGTGCCACAAAAATGTTTTTTAAATCCTTCTGATCTTCCCTCAGCCAGCATCTCTATTGGAATACTTGAAGTATTCGAGGTGATTAATGCATCATCTCTTCTATATTTCTCAACTTTTTCGAAAATCTGTTTCTTAATGTCAAGCCGCTCTACAACCACTTCTATAATCCAATCCGCCTCAGCAATCTTTTCAAAATCATCATCAAAATTACCCGTCTGAATCCGACTCGCGAACCCTTTTCTATATAGGTGTGCAGGCTTAGACTTAATGGCATTTTTTAAAGCCCCATTAACAATGCTGTTTTTCTTAGACATATTGTTCTTGTCCTCTTCGGATAGATCAAAAGGTACAATATCCAATAACAAAACATCTAAGCCGACATTGGCTAAATGGCAGGCAATCCCTGATCCCATCACTCCCGATCCTAAAACGGCAACTTTTTGTAGCCTATATTTCATGTGTTGTTTTTTTCGAAATGAATAAAATGAAACGCGATTTTTCCCCAACATACAACAATTTTCAGCACGCTAAGATTACTTTTCGCAGAGCAAAAATACAAAACTTTACAAAAAGTTGACACTGTGTCACTTTTTATCCATAATTTTGTATTCCACAAATTACACAACATTATGGCCCAGTATATGTCAATGGATCACCTACGTTTTTTATTATACGAGGTGTTAGAAGTAGATAAGCTCTGTGAACTTCCACGTTTTCAAGATCACGATAAAGAAGGATTTGATATTCTTTTGACTTCCGTCAAAGATTATGCAGATCAATTTATGTATCCATGTTTCCGTGAATGCGATGAAAAAGGCGCCTACTACGAAGACGGTAAGATCATCGTCCCAGAGCAGGTTGGAGAATACATGAAAGCCTCAGGAGAAAATGGTACGATTGGAATGACATTCGATTATGAAGTAGGAGGGATGCAATTACCACACGTAGTCGAAGTATCATGTGGACATATCGCCGAAGCTGCTAATAATCATTTAACGGGATATTCTGGTTTAACAAATGGATCGGCAAATTTGATAGTGACTTTTGGTTCGCAAGAACTTATCGATACGTATGTTCCTAACATGTTGGCAGGTAAATGGGGTGGTACCATGTGTTTAACTGAGCCACAAGCGGGATCTTCTCTTTCTGATATTGTGGCTTCCGCCAAATTAAATGACGATGGATCATATTCTATCGAAGGTCAAAAAATATTTATCTCCGGTGGAGATCATGAATACAGCGAGAACTTTGTTCATTTGGTTTTAGCAAGAATAGAAGGAGCACCAGCCGGTACCAAAGGAATATCTTTATTTGTTGTTCCTAAACATAGACCCGAAAATGGAGAATTGGTTCCTAACGATGTGGTCACAGCGGGTGATTTCCAGAAAATGGGCCAAAGAGGATACTGCACGACACACCTTGTTTTTGGCGAAGAAAATAACTGTAAGGGTTGGTTAGTTGGTCCAGAAAACAAAGGACTGCTTTGTATGTTCCAAATGATGAACGCAGCCAGAATTGATGTTGGGACTACAGCCGCTTCTGTGGCTTCGGCAGCCTACTATGCCTCATTACAATACGCAAAAGAAAGACCTCAAGGGAGACGTATACAATCTGGAGGAGCCAAAAAGGGCGACGCTCCGCAAACAACAATTATTAATCACCCGGATGTGAGACGTATGTTGTTGTTGCAAAAGTCAATAGTCGAAGGATCACTTTCCTTATGTCTTTTAGCGGCTAAATATCAAGACTTGGCAGAACATGGTCCAGAAGAAACACGTACCATGTATCATGATCTTCTAGAGCTCTTAACTCCAATGGTTAAAACCTTCCCTGCAGAGAAAGGTCAAGTAGCTATCAGTAATGGTCTACAGATATTAGGTGGATATGGCTACTGCTCTGAATTTTCTCTTCAGCAGTACTATCGTGATGTAAGAATCATGACGATTTATGAAGGAACTACAGGTATACAATCTTTAGACTTATTAGGACGTAAAGTTGTCGCTAAAAATGGTGAGGTGATGAAAAACTTCACAAAAGAGATTATCGAAACAATTAAGGCAGCTTCGAATTACGATGATTTAAAACCATATGCGGAGGCACTTAAAAACGCGTCTAAAACTTTAGAGTCTACGCTAATGCACTTGTTACAATTTGCAATGAGCGGAGAGCACGAAAGATATATTTCTGATGCTTCCATATTTATGGAACTCATGAGTACTGTGACTATTGCATGGCAATGGTTACATATGGCAACGATCGCAAAAACATCATTAGTGACTGGAAATACACACCTGTCCACGGAGTTTTACGAAAACAAAATCCATACAATGAAGTTTTACTTTAAGTATGAACTTCCTAAAATTAAAGGTCATATGGAAACTTTAAAACATCAAGATTCATTGACCATATTAGAAGAGAATAAAACTATATTGGCTTAAAATACTTAAAATGAATATTGAAGCAGTTTTAGAGCAGTTTAAATCACAGGCATCCAACGTTGGTCCTATTGGAGGGACAATAAAATTTGTTTTAGATGACAGTCCCATCCACATTGATGGAAGTGGTGACTCTAACGTGGTGTCAGGTGAGGATAAAGAAGCTCAAACCACTATTATTACAAGCATTGAAATCATGGAGCAATTAAGAAAAGGAGATCTTAATCCTATGATGGCTGTAATGAGTGGTAAAGTAAAGATCAAAGGCGACATGGGACTAGCCATGAAGCTTCAGTCATTATTAGGTTAAAATACATCTTACAGTATCCGTACATCCTTTATTAATTCGGATATTTGCACAAATTTTAGTTTGACATTATGAAATGTTTGGTTTGCATTAGTAAAACCCCGGAGACGACTGCGAAAATCGCATTTACTGGGGACGGCTCAGCGTTTGATGAAAACGGAGTACAATTTATTATGAACCCATACGACGAGTGGTATGCTCTTGTTAAGGCGGTTGAACTTAAAGAAAAGCATGGAGGCACAGTGACAGTAATTAATGTGGGTCCTGCTTCTAACGATGTTGTAATCCGGAAAGCTTTGGCGATAGGTGCAGATGATGCTATCCGAGTGGAAGCTGATCCACAATCAGCAATGTTTGTTGCTAAACAGATTGCTGAAAATGCCAAGGACTACGATTTAATTCTATTAGGTAAGGAAACCATCAATTATAACGGATCAGAAGTTGGATCAATGTTGGCCGAATTCCTGGACCAACCCTATGTCAGTTTTGGAACTGATCTTGAATTAGACGGAACTACCGCGAAAGTGACAAGAGAAATAGAGGGGGGTAGTGAGGTTTCAAAAATAGAGCTTCCTGTTGTCATAAGTGCCGCCAAAGGAATGGCTGAACAAAGAATTCCCAATATGAGAGGAATCATGATGGCAAAGAAAAAACCAATCAATGTGGTTGAGCCTGTGGCATGTGAAGATTTAGCGGTCGTTAAGTCTTATGCCTTACCTGATCAAAAATCAGAGGTAAAAATGATTGATCCTGAAAACATGGACGAACTAGTTCGATTACTTCAGGAAGAAGCTAAAGTTCTTTAATAATTAATCTAGGAAGATGGTATTAGTATTCGCGGAAGCGCAAAACGGAACATATAAAAAATCAGCTCTTGAGGCTGTATACTTTGGATCACAAACAGCAGCGAAATTAGGAACAAGCTGTAAAGCGGTAGTCACAGAAAATGTTGATAACGCTGGATCTCTAGGACAATATGGAGCAAGTGAAGTTATCTCACTAACAGGACTTGGAAGTTTTGATAGTCAAACTTTCGCGAAAGCGATATCTAAAGTAGCTCAAGACGAAGGCGCCAATGTGGTCATTGTAGCGCACAGTTCGGCAGGAAAGTCTTTAATCGGGCGATTGGCTGTTAGATTAAATGCAGGTAGTGTATCCGCGGTAAACGAATTACCCGAAATCGAAGGTGGCTCATTTACAGTAAGAAAAAATGTGTTTTCCGGAAAGGCCATTGCACAATATCAATTAAACTCTGATACAAAGGTTTTATCCCTTGCGGGGAATTCGTTGAAACCAATGGCATCAGGATCTGATGTTTCAGTTTCGGAAAGAGCTGCAGAGGGAGGAGCGAGCCGTGTCGAGGTTTTAGAAGTAACAAAGCAACAGGGCGATGTAGCACCGCTTCCAGAAGCCGAATTAGTGGTTTCTGCCGGTCGCGGAATGAAAGGACCAGAGAACTGGGGAATTATTGAGGAATTAGCAAATGAACTTGGAGCAACGACGGCTTGTTCTAGGCCTGTAGCGGACATTGGTTGGAGACCACATCATGAGCATGTTGGACAAACCGGTGTAGCGATTAAGCCTAATTTATATATTGCTGCTGGAATCTCTGGAGCGATCCAGCATCTGGCAGGAGTAAGCAGTAGTAAGTGCATTGTGGTCATCAATAAAGATCCAGAAGCCCCGTTTTTCAAAGCGGCGGATTATGGAGTTTGTGCAGATTTATTTGATGTAGTCCCTCGTATTACTGAAGCACTAAAAAAAGCAAAAGCCTAATATCTTGAAATCAGCCGTGCTCATACTTGCGGCTGGTGCTTCCACTCGTCTGGGGCGTCCTAAGC
>JAHDBE010000205.1 GCA_020630555.1 Saprospiraceae bacterium | reverse complement strand
GGGCTTCAAACCCCAAAGCGAGATCTCTTAATACTCCAGAATCTGAAATGGGCGAAATGATTCGTCGCGTCATTTCGCATGAAGTGGGGCACGCTTTAGGGCTTCCTCACAATATGAAGGCGAGTGCTGCATATCCAGTAGAAAAATTACGCGACGGCAAGTTTACACAAGAATATGGCATTGCCACGACTATTATGGATTATGCGAGATATAACTATGTGGCACAACCTGGAGACAAGAACATAAGATATATACGACAGTTAGGACCGTATGATCATTATTCTATAGACTGGGGATATCGATTTACTGGTAAATCAGCAGAGGATGAATTTCCAACCCTTCAATCGTGGATCGAGGCTAAAGGAGATGACCCTATGTACTCATTTGGTTCAGGATTTCCACGATTCGATCCCAAATCCCAGACTGAGTGTATTGGAGATGATAATGTGATAGCCACAGAATACGGACTGAAAAACTTAAAGATTGTTGCGCAGAACCTGGTAAATTGGACGAGTACTGATGGGCAAAACTATGATGATCTTGAAGAACTACATGGAGAGTTAGTAGGAGTATATGGACGCTATATAGGTCATGTGATCACAAACATCGGTGGAGTTTACGAAACACTAAGAACCTCTGACGATAAAAGGAATGTCTACGAACCAATACCTGCGGCTTCGCAACGAGAAGCTTTGAGTTTTTTAGAGAAAGAATTCTTTACCAGTCCTAATTGGTTACTGACTAAGGATATCGCATTAAAACTATCGGCACAGGGAAGTCTAGATAAAATCACTTCGAGACAAGCTAGATTGCTTAATAGTTTACTTTCTGGGGATCGTTTAAAACGCATAGAGGAGGGAGAATTTTTATCCACAGAAGCTTTCACACTCGTTGAGTTTTTTGACAAACTAGAATCTATAATGTTTGATGGATCATCTCCTGATAGATTGAAAAGACAGTTGCAGAGAGATTACATAAATCGACTAATTGCATTGATTACAAAGTCCGAAAAACCAAATACGTTTTTGAATAGTGATGCGGCGAGTATTATAAGATCGACATTAAAAGAAAGATCAAAGTCCTTAAAATCGCTTACCAGCGGTGATAGATTATTAAAAGCACATTACGAAGAATTAATGGATCGTATAGAAGAGTTTTTAGAAGATTAAATAAAAAAGCCCCGATGTGAATCGGGGCTTTTTTATTTTACCATGGCCACCATGCCATAATTCCACCTCCTAAAGCCAAAAAGGCCACTTGATATCCAGCATCAATTAACCAAAGTTTAATCGATTTTCTTTGATACAGATAATTAATCCCCATTGAGCACGCTGCAAAGAAAAGACCGATCATCATGCCATGAAAAGCACCGTGAACAAAATTAATTTCTTGATGTGCTTGAATAACACGAGTCATACCAAACATCATAATCATCATCAGTAGGGCGCTTGTGCCAAAAATTAAAGGCATATTTCCTTTTTGAGCTTCCTCATCAGTAATTCCTGTTTCCTGTTGCCAAGCTTTACCAAAGATAGGGCCGTACCAGACGGCTCCGAGTACCCAAGCGATAATACCTGCAACAATAATTGCTACGTAATTTGGTTCCATAATTTTTCGATTTGTTAATAGTTAGTACGTTTCTTTTAAGTTAAGGAATAATCCTCGTTTGTCCGCTATCTGATCTTTGTATTGTTATAGCCCAAAAATTAACATGTATGCATTATCCTTAACACAGTTTAACGTGTAATTCTCTGCGAATCATAGGTCGATTACCTATCTTTGGACACAGTAACACAAATCATATCAATGAGATTTCTTAGTATTCTTTTTTTCGCATTAACGATCACTTTTTCAGTAAATGCACAAAACAGCTATCAACCAGAAAACGAGGGTTGGATGGTCCATTTAGACAAAGCATATGCTGAATCCAAAAAAACTGGTAAACCGATAATGGCTAATTTCACTGGTTCTGATTGGTGTACTTGGTGTAAGCGTTTAACGCGAGATGTTTTTGTTAAGCAAGCGTTTAAAACATGGGCAGATGAAAATGTCGTTTTATTAGAACTTGATTTTCCTCGTAGAAAACGGCTTCCAGAGGAAATAAAAAAGCAAAATGCAGGATTACAACAGGCATTTAAAATAAGAGGCTACCCATCAGTTTGGATCTTTAATTTAAACAAAGACAATCAGGGTAAATATAATATTGAGGCATTAGGTAAAACGGGATACGCTAAAACGGTGGGTCAATTTACAGATGCCGCAGAAAAAATTCTAGCTAACGGAAAATAGTCTAACATGAAAACCAATGTACTCTTTTTACTTTTGTGTATAGGTTTTGCCATAGCCTGTGGTGACGATGAAGAAAGTGGTTGTTCTGGTGAAAGCTGTGGCGACGTTACTGAAAATATAATAGGATCATGGAGTGATGGTTTTGGAAACGTCACATTCAACAGTGACGGTACTGGATTAGCATCTGACATGAGCTTTTTTGTACAAGAATATGATTCTATTGAATACAAAACATTCACTTGGAATCCTTGTACCGAAGATAATTGCGTCGAAGTTAATTGGAATTTCACTCAAAGTATGGGTCCTATTTTTGCAGTAGGCATCGATTATACCGCTGAAGAAAATTTTTGTAATTGCATCATCCTCACAGATGTATTTACGAATCGTGTGACTCTAAAACGGCAATAATTGCAACCCTTTCATCTGGCAATCCCCGTTAAAGATTTGGTCGAAACCCGTGCTTTCTATAGGGACATTTTACAATGCCCAGAAGGACGATCGGACACTCAATGGGTTGATTTTGATCTATATGGTCATCAGCTAGTTATTCATATGGCCGGAAAAAACGAGGATTCTAGTCAATCTGATAGCAATCCAGTAGACGGACATGATGTGCCAATACCTCATTTTGGAGTTGTTTTAAAATGGGAAGATTGGGAAAGTTTGGCAGAACGCCTACGGTCACATAATATCTCCTTTATGATCGATCCTTACATTCGTTTTAAAGGAGAGGTCGGCGAACAAGCGACCATGTTTTTTAAGGACCCTTCAGGAAATGCTCTTGAGTTTAAAGCTTTTAAGAATATTGATCAGCTCTTTGCCAAGTGAACGTACGTCGATTTTTAATTACCGGCCTTGTGATTTCTTTGTTGATCACGTTATATGGTTCTTTAAAACCTGCCACAGGTGGGATAGACCTACCATATATTGATAAAATTGCTCATTTTATCATGCATGGTTCCATTGCTTTTTTTGGCATTAGCTTTATGAAGAATAAACCTTGGGTTATACTCTTTATATCAGTAGCTATCCTTTTTGGCGTAAGCCTAGAACTACTACAAAGAAGCATTCCTGGTAGAAGTTTTGAATACGCCGACATTGTTGCTAATAGCCTAGGCACACTTTTGGGTAGTTATTTGGGCTATAAAGCACTATCAAGCTTAAAAAAATTCTTTAAATCTTAACCGACCTGTTTAGATTGTACAGTTAAAGCAGTTTCGCTCAATTTCTGCTGGGCAATAAACTGAAGGCCCATGTCTAAACCATAGCGATAATCATTGCCAATAGATTTCTTAGTATAAGAAGTAGCCGAACTCTCTAAGAATTTTTCAGGAGCAATTTGCTTGACTGTTATGTTATCGTCTGGATTCTCCATATACTTTACGGCCTCATTATACATTTCTGAGTTTCTCTTAAAGCAGGCTTGAAAAGAAGCATTCTCTCTAAAATAAAAGCTCGCGAAGTAATCAATCCAAGTTTGACTTACCTTTAAATCTCTTGGATTAGTTCTAATAATCGTAATCTCTTCAGTTCCCATTTCGACAGCTTTCATAACGGGTAAAGGATCACTCCAGCCACCATCCATTAAAGGTTGACCATTTACCTCGTGCATTCCTTTTGTAACAAATGGAAGAGTGCTTGAAGCAATGACACAATCTACCCAATTTGATTCCTCTGGATAAAGATACTCGGCATCACCCGTGTTTTTATTAGTAGCCACAAACCATACGTCCTTTTTTTCCGAATTATCCATCGCTCGATTTACATCAAAATAAAAAGGCCCTGTAGCGATTTGCTTCATGTAATCTATATCCATGTAGCCTTCGGGAGAAAGAGCACGCTGCCACTTTAAAAAATGGGCGTCCTTACTTAAAAAACGCATGCTTTGATAATACGTACGGTATTGTTTACTTAAATAATAAGACAAAGCGATGGCTCCACCGGAGACACCAATGAGGCGGTCGTAATCAAATTGATTCGAAATAAGAAAGGCGTCTAAGACACCCGCAGAGAAGGCAGTACGAAAACCACCCCCCTCGACAACGAGAGTACGTTTCATGTTCATAGGTTTGGTTTGAAAGCTTTAAAAGTCCGGGATTGACTAAGCCTTTAAATAGCAACGCATGTCCTTTGCATTTTGTGATTGTAGAGTGACATTTTTTTTTACTTTAGAGCAAAATTTTTGAGCTATGTCTGATCAAAACTTCATTATTGAAGAATTTCACTTCTACAAAGTCTTTTTATACGGTCGAAACATCGAAGGTGTAAAGACTGATTATGGTATCCAATTAAACATTCCATCAGGAAAAGTTGTCATGCGATTCTCTCGCGATTACGAGGAGCCAAATAGATATGAAGAAAAAAATGGCAAGTATACTTTCTATGTTTACTTAAGAGCAGACAAATACATGGCTCATATTGATTTACTTCGATATGAAAAACCACTATTCTTCTATTATAATTTAGATTCTAATCAGACATATATCACAACGAGTGATGAGCCTGTTGGTGAGGAAGAGAGCAGCGACGATTAATCGCTCACATACGCACAAACTGTATTAATGACTTCAGGGTATTTTAAGCGATGCCCTTTACCTTGCGTGATCCAAAGTTCTGCCTTGGGCCATAGCTTTTTAAGGTTGTAGGCATGGCTAACGGGAACTTGCGCATCATCTTCGTCATGAATAATTAGACCGTCCATAGTCAATTTATTAGCAAAGCGAGAAACATTATAGTAATCTAGGCTCTGGCCAGTGGTTTCTTTAAATTTTCGTTCAATAGACTGATGAAGCTCCTTTGATATTTTACAATGTGTTAAAAAGTAGTTGATAAATAACATAAAATGATTTGGAGAACCCATGATGACTAACTTCTTCAAATCGGCATACCCATTCTCGTAAAGACTCAACATACAAGACAATCCGCCGAATGAATGACCAACCAAGGACTCTAACCCATACTTATTAATCACGTGAGTTATTAAATAGGCATAGTC
>JAHDBE010000204.1 GCA_020630555.1 Saprospiraceae bacterium | reverse complement strand
AATATCAGCTAAAATGATAGTGCCCATATATGAAATTAAAAAGAAAAGTTTTCCAAACACAATCCCGTGATGCTTAACAAAATATTCTTCGACAAAACTACCAAATTGAAAAAGAACGAATAAATTGACAAATAAATGAAGACCACTTCCATGTACAAATCCACTACTTAACCATCGATAATAACTTCGATCTCTTGCTTCTTGATACGGAAAGTGCTTTAGCTGATTAAATAAATCTCTATTGTTAAAGGCCATATAGGAAATTAGTCCCGTCACTAGAACAATAAAAGTTGTTAGATTGAGATTCATTCGTTGTGATATTTCTCGTTATTTAAAATGGTATGTGCGCGGTAAAGTTGTTCTAAAAATATACCTCTAACATTCTGATGAGAAAAGGTCATTTGTGATAATGAGAGTTTACCATCCGCCCTTTCATATAGACTTTCGTCAAATCCATAAGCACCGCCTACAATAAAAACAATACGCTTGCCCATTTCCAACTTATTCTGATACCATTTTGAAAAATTCATTGAAGAGAATTGTTTTCCATGGTTATCCAATAAAATCACATAATCTTTACTCGAAATTAGATTAAAAATATGTTTGGACTCAGCCCTTTTGATTTCAATAGGAGAAAGACCTCGCGTATACTTTTCGGTTTTAAGGATGGCCAGTTCTGATTTGACATATTTCTTTACACGATCAAAATAATCATCGATCTGTTCCATCAAGTATTTGCGTGAGGTCTTTCCCACGAATATGATCAATAGATTCAGGGGTAGGCAATTTGGTAAAAAAAAAGAAGCAACTTTTTCAAGTCGCTTCGTAACCATCATTTGCCTTAGAATCGTCCTATAACAAACGCTATGTTACGGATATGTTCTCGGCATTATGTATAAATTTATGTCATTTATCATTTTTTTACAAATAATTAATGCCAAATAATGAATTATACCAAAAGATTAATTGAAAAAAAGAGCATTAAATAGATCCATAAAAAGTCTAAATAATGCCAGTAGGTGAGTAATAAATTAAGACGTCTTTTTTTATCAGGATCAGAAAAATAGATTAAAACACTCACAGGAGTTTTCATTTTCTTAATAGCGATTACAATAAAGTGTATTAAAAAAGGAATACCAGCCACGACGTGTAGAAAGTGTAGAGCCGAGATAACATATAGATAAGATGCCATATTATCCTGAGTCAATAAAACATCACTATTCGTCAATTGAATCCATGCTAAGATCTGAAGACCCAAGAATGCTATACTTGAAATCAATACGATCCATAAGCCAATTTTGTATTTTTCAGTATCATCTTGTTGGTATTTCTGTCTAGTCCATCTCATGACTAAACTACATCCCACAAGAATCAGTGTATTGAAATAGAAGAGAGCTGGTAATTGAACAGGTGGAATTCCTTCAGTTACTCGATTGTACAAATAAGCCGCACTGAAACCTAAAAACAAGGCCGTGATTCCTACAAGCACAAGAGTCATAATAATATAACTCGGGTGGATGAGGTAGTTTCTCTCCATAATTAATTTAGGTAAACAAAGATTGTATTATTCTCATCGCCATTCATAATTTTTTGACTTTCGTCAATACCATATCCGGGAATAGCTAATATTTTTTCAGAATCTTTTAGTACGACACAAGCCTCTCGCTCCATTTTAGACAAACCTCGTTCTTTCAAAAATTTATTCAGACTTTTACTTTTTCCTTGCATTCCCATAGGCCTAATGTAGTCCCCGCCATTGTATGGAGAAAGTGAGATAGAACCAATCACATGCTTTTGATTGAGCATCAAATCAACATCCTTATCTAGGCGTTTTGTTTTCGTCACAGTTATAAATTCAACATCTGAATAAGCGTAAGGTTTGTCAAATTCCAGTACTTTTTCAGCTATCCTTGAATAAGAATTTGGTTTAATAATAAGATACTTGCCTTTTTTTTGAAAAGAACCTAGGCGTGAATGAAATTCTGAGTGATTTCTAGAGTCCTTAAAATTATTGAACTGAGTGCTCGTAAATCCCCAATTCCTTAGTAAGGCCTTGAGTAGACCATCAATATTCCATGTGTTGATTTTTTCTAAGTCTAAATATTGTAAACCAAATTGGACATGGGTACAAGATTTTTCAAGGGTATTTAGCAAACTGGAAAGAAGGAATGAATCCTCTTCAAGGTTAGAAATTGTCCGTAATAGGCCCTTTGAATCGCCTGGATGCATTTTATCCAGTAATGGAAGAACCTCATGTCGAACATAATTTCTTGTGTACTTTAATGTCTTGTTACTTTTATCCTCTCTATAGACTATTTTATATTCTTTGGCGAAAGCCAAAATTTCATTTTTAAAAATGGAACGAAATGGCCTGGATATACCAACTTGTTCGTTTTGAGGATTTAACCCTAGAAGACCAACTCCCCGTACAACTTTCATCATGAATCCCTCAAGAACATCATTTCTATGTTGTCCCGTAAGAATTATGTCCAATTTTCTGAGCTTACATAATTCTGTAAATTTTTCATATCTGAATTCACGCGCATTTCCCTGAAAATTTCCCGGCATATTAATAATATGGCTTCCGTCAATACCGTGAAATGTGATTTGATATTTTTCGCAATACTCTGCCACAAAATTCATGTCCGATTCAGAATCTTCACCACGTAGTCTGTAATTTACATGAGCAACTTCTATATTAAGTTTACAATATCTTGATAACCACAAGAGTACCATAGAGTCAACACCACCGCTAACGGCTAGTAGAATTTTATCCGACCAAAGATTTTTTTCGTTTAAATATTTCTCGAAACGCTCAATCATGTATATTTACGTATTAGAACAATTCGTAATCTTAAATATTTGGCAATGAAGAATTGGGTGTTATTTACTTTAATTTTTAGTGTGGTTTTAATTGGATGTGATAGTAGTAAAGATAATTCATCTAATGGAAAAAATAATCCGGCACTCTCAACCCAAAATACGACAAGTTCATCAACTTCGACTGCATCCGCAAAATCTGAAGTGAGTAGAGACTATGCCATTCAAGTTTTAGAATCCAGAATTAAGAATGAACCTGAGGCTTTCCAATTAGTGGATGCAGGTTTATGGAGTTATGAATTTGTTTTTTCAGGTAGAGAAATGTCAAAGCCTGGGGAATATGATGGTCACTGGATTGATTTTTCGCCTGACTTCAGTTACAAATATGGATACTACGACGATGAACGCGGTAATGGAAGATACCACTTTAGTATAAACACTTCGACGTTAATAATGGTGGATAATAACAAAGATGAGCAGGCTCAAGAATGGGAAGTAAAAAATGCGGGCGATGTAATGGTTCTCGTAGGGCGTTCTACATTCGGAAAAAATAGCCGTCAAATTAAGCTTAACCGGGTACAAGAAGTGCCAACCAAATAATTAACGGCTCGTTAACTTATTCATATTATACTTTAAGAGTTCTCCATACGATCTTATATAAAAGATTGCTTATGAGAACGTTACTATTATTTTTCATCGTTTCATGTGCTGCTCAAATCACCTATGCCGAAATTCCAAGGCATGACCATTCGAGAAATTACATTGAATATTTTGATGAATATACAGGTCAGCAAATATTCGTCAAATTCAAAAGACGGTCCTTAAAGATAAAAGGTCTTGGTAGAAAAACTAAATCGTCGTTTAGACAGGTGGGAAATCGCAGATTCTCAAATAACAGAGGATTTTTGGCTCAGGTAACTCGTAATAATTTTCTACGAATTAGACGACCTTGTGGATCAGTTCAGGTATTCCGCCCACACTATCGCAGGTATCATTCCAATGATAATTTTTACGCAAACAGTAACGTGAATTTGGATGGTGTTTGGGAATCTTCAGGAGATAGACATAGGGTTAGAATTAAACAATTTACTGAAGGCTTAAGAGTCCAGCGAATCAGAGGATTTAGAAAAGATGACGATTGGGTAGAGTATAAATTTGATTTCGATTCTCGACGTTTTACGAATCGAAAAGGCCAAAGCATTCGTATCTTAAATGATGAGGAATTACTTTGGATAGATAGAAATACTAATCGTGAGCTTAAACTTTACAAAATACAGAGATAAACTTCGTCCGGCGATATGGATAGTGGTATGTATCATACTGCTGTCCATATCAGGACAATTAGAATACAACTTTTACATCTCTTCCACCAAGATTCCTTTTACTGCGCAAAGTCTTTTTATTTTAATTCTCGCCAGTCTTTCGACGCTTAAAGAATTTAGTTTGATAATCCTTTTTTATTTGTTTCTTGGATTTGCTGGTTTACCCATATTTGCGGAATCTAATTCTGGATTACAGGTACTTAACAAAGGGAGTATTGGGTTTTTGTTGGGGTTTATTCCTACGGGCATGTATCTGACTTACGTCAATATAAAAGATTCTTATTCCTCCTTATTACAAAAATTGATAATTGCGACGGCTGTTCTTTTTGTATGTGGACTATCTGTTCTAAGCTATAAATTGGGAATAAGAAATGCCCTGACTTACGGTTTTTATCCGTTCTTGATTCCATCCATCATAAAAATAGTTATCGCACTATTGACAATTAAATTATGTTTCTATTTAAAGATCGCGGGTAGTAAAACTACGATAGCTTAGTCCAACAAAAAGTACGACGTAAATAAGACTAACAATAATTGCTTCGTTCGTGCTTAACAACTTACCGACTTGAGGAAGACTATCACCTGGAAGTTGATCCGCAATTCTATAAAGAGGATTAGGCATTAAATCCTCAATAGCATTCATGGGCATATAATTTACTGCCTTAGTCTCGTATACCTTATAATAAAACAAGCTTCTCATTAGAGGTTCGATAAATAAAATATAAGACAGATAAGTAAAAATTGCCAATCCACTTTTTCGAATTACAAATCCTAAAAACATTCCGAAAGACAAATAGCCAAAAGTCATAAGGAAATATTTAAAGATGGCAAAGTCATTATCCCATAAGACACTAACACCCCAAGAATCTGTATGAAACGCACCGATAGCTAGAGCCATTATTATATAGAGAAGGGTAGCGACTATGGTAATTGTTGTGATAACAATTATTTTAGACATGAAATATTCTTTCCTGGTCATTCCAGTAATGATATTTTGTCTTAAGGTTTTATTGGCTACCTCTGAACTAACAATATAAATCCCAATAAATCCGAGAAAAAAGAACACCGTCCAATTTCCTTCATATCCTAACCAATTCCATATTCCAGGAAATTCAAATATATCGGCATGCACAGGAACTCCAGGCACTGGCGCTTCCTCCTTAAAAATTTCTTTACATATG
>JAHDBE010000203.1 GCA_020630555.1 Saprospiraceae bacterium | reverse complement strand
AAATCTAATAGAGGGTCTTCGGATTGTACAGTAGCTTGTGCCGCAAATCCTCCCGCATCTATGATAACGTTATTCGCATATATTCGTACTTCGCTATCTATGTCGTCTTCTAATTTTCTTGGGATCGTTACTCCTATTTCGCCAATATAAACACCTTGCCACAATTCTTCGGTCTCCTCAAAAACGTGGGTTTTATTGAGTTCTAATGTGGACTCCTGGAGGTCGTCATAGGAATCATAGGTATAGACCACTTGTGTTCTTGGTGCGTTGGTATCCGGGTCATCCTCCGTAAAAAAAGTGTGACTTTCTGATTCGGAGTAGTCTACGACCAATGTATTTAACTCCCATATATACTCTTCAATTTTTGGTGTCTCACCTTCTTCTACGCTTTCAGGATCACCTGTTACCACAAATGGCTGATCAAAATCCAGTTCGGCATAGAGATCGAAACTAGTGTCTTCATCCGAATCAATGTTTTTCACTTTAAACTCAAAATCCAACTCAACCTTATCTGTGGTATCTGCACTCACTTCCATAGTATTTTCATCAACTGGCTTAAGTAGATCTCTTGAAAAAATAAAAGTTGATTTTATAGCGGCAGAATCCAGTCCATCGCAACTTATCGACGCATATGTTCCTTCATATTTACTTTGATCTGGCCCTGGATTTTCTCTTATCGTTGCTTTATAAAGCTTTAATTTTAGTTTAGCTTCGTCGTTGTCTTCCTCACCATCTATAATATCCATTCTAAAATCTCCTAAGAGAGCCAATTCGCCCCCTATTAATCCACCTCCATTCGTAAAGCGCACTGAGGGTGCGCCGAAGTATAGAGGGTCTTGTAATTTTGGAGATTCTATTTTTGCAAAAGCCTCTAACTCTGCGTGCGTAGGTAACAGTTTCATTCCTGTGATACCCATCGTCATTATCATCTTAATATTTTGCTCATCATCTCTTAGTGTATCTGTTCTGCCAACGGGAAATTCTATCAAATTTTCGCCTGTGAACTTAAGCACAAAGTTCCCTGCATCCTTTAGTACGTTAATAGCGTGTTTGGCTTTACATAAAAAAATAAGTTCGTCTTGTAGACCCTCGTAAGAATCTTCAAAATCTTTTGGGTCACAAGGCACTTCCTCTAAATCCATTCCTACCGTTGTAAATGGCGGATATGCAAAAGGATAATTACTTGGTATATCGTCCTTCCATAATTCCAAGCCTATATCCTTCAGTTCGTTTTCGAAGATAGAATGCAAATTATTCGTTATTTGTTGGTGGAGTTCTTCGCTGTCGATGACAGAATGGATTTCTTTCGGTATGTTCCTTTCAAGACTTGGAGGTTTTACTTTAAGTAATCTTTTAGTCGGATCCGTTCCGTTTGATTCACTAGCAAACAGTAAATTTTGTGTTCCTATAAATAGCAATAAAGTGCTGGCGAAACAAAGGTAAATTCTCATTATTCAAGGTCTTAGAAAAAGTGCAAAATCAATGATTTTAAAAATAGCTAATACCTTGATGAAAAAATCCGTTTTTGAGTGATGAGGGATTCTAAGCGTGTGAATTAGGGATTTAGATTAGGGAAGTTATCGCTTCTAGCCGAGGGAAGTTGAAATTAAAAGTGTGGAACCAAAAAAGAAGTATCCTTCCTATTATGATTGTCTTTTAATAGCAGAATTAACAAGGCTATCCGCCGCTCGAGTTGTTTCTGGGAAGCGGTATTTGGTACACATTTTTAAGACTAAAGATATGGATGTTTTGAGGTCGATTTTGTGACCGATTGATACATAAATTGGTTTTATGTTGTCCTGTGTTCGTAGACCAACCCCTATTTCCTCATCATCTAAAAACAACTGTTCATAATCACCTCTATTACTACCTAGTTTTTCTCTATCGAACGATCCGACGAGTTTTGTTTTTGCACATCCTATTGTTGGAATGTTCAATTCAACTCCGATATGGCACGCTAATCCAAAATTCTTGGGGTGGGCGATGCCATGACCATTAACAATCAGCACATCTGGTTTATTCTTAAGAGAATCAAATGCTTTTAAAATCGCCGGCGCCTCTCGAAAAGAAAATAACCCTGGAATATATGGAAAAGAAATTTCCATTTGATATGTCGAGGATTCGATTACTTTCATCTTTCCATCTAATACTACAATCCCTCCAATAACTTGTTGATTTTTTTCATCATAAGCCACATCCGCACCAGCTATCAAAAGTTCATCAGAAAAATTTAAAGTAGTAGTCCTATCGACCAGCTCTTTCATTTGGTCTTGAATGGCATAATAAGGCAATAAATCGATATCCTTTTGAAGAAAATTTAATTTTTCATTTTTCAATCTAAAGTAAATTAGTGACTTTTTATAGGCTTCAGATTCACTTAAGTTATAGTCCTTTTTCAAGGCCAAAGCTAAAGCATCTGGAATATGATTATAATCTAGATTATTCTCGATTAAATTTAAGCATTGCTTGTACGTTTCTTCCTTAAACTTCTTGTCAATCCAAGACTCGTATAATTCACCAAATGGAATTTTTTGAAAATAAAAACTAGTTGAGTCTTCGTCAAATTCAATGGATTCTAAAATAATTCCTAAGTCATAAATTTTGAATTTACTAATTCCCGTTTCGGAGATTTCTAAATAATATCCATTAAGTAGATTGAAAGAAAAACTACAATAGATTGTTTTTATTTGAGTATACTCACGAAACCAGCCGTGCTTATATCCATTGACGACGACAAATTCTCGATTTGGTGTTTTTACTATTCCTGTAAAGGGTTGACCTTCATGGAATTCCAAATTACACTTCACATTAACCTCATAATCGTATCGATTATTAAACGGATCATAGTTTTTTTTCCCCAAGTTGAAAATTTAAAAACCTAAAGCGGTAATCTTATCTTTTGTAAGATAAAAACAACTAATACAAGGACAAAATAAATGCTCCTGCATTGAATCATTGATCAATCGTTTAACTAGAACTTTCACCTTTGATTTAGTAGCCGTTGGATATTGATTATAAATATCATTCATTACGAAAAATTCCGCGTGTGCACCTGGCGACCGTGAGGTATTTAGTTTTCCTATAGATCCTGGATCTATATTCAGCAGGGTTTCATATAATTTTCCCAAAGGTGCCTCGCCATTGGCATAATCCTCAAGTATTAGGTGCAAATATTTTATTGAAGGCAATAAATCAGGGTTTAACACACCGATAGGGTAACCACCCGAACTCTCAATAGGGCTTCCAGATAAGAAATTTTGATAATCACTTGAATAAGCTGGCGATACAATATTTGCAGCTCTAAAAACGTCAGCTGAACCAGAAGGCGGGTTAGCATCCTCAGAGAAGTAGCCACAAGCATATGCAATAGATGCGGGATTGGTAGCATTCTGAGAGTTATTGCATTCTGAGTTAACGACATTAACACACATAGCTTCGGTACAAATATCATAATCCATGGTACCTTCTGAACAGTTAGCATCCCTATATTCTTGAATAGTCATTGGATGACAACTGGTACTTGCATTGTATGAATATAAATTACTTGCCCCTCTATAATTCTCTCTATTTAACAACCAATAATCTATTATATCTGAGGCTCCAGAAGAATTGGATTCGGCGATATCATCATTTAAATGTATAAGCGCCCAATTACTGGCGAATTCAAAATCCGCTAAAAATGAAGATTCATCACCACTTGGGTTATTGACTAAATCTCCAAATCGAGTTTTTAGTTCTTGTAAATAGGGTTCATATAAATTTGCTGCAACACGGTTGCTCACTTCATTCCATTTGTTTCGATAAGAACTATTTGCTTCATTCAAAACAAACCAAGCTTGTAATGTAAGTTCATTCATTTCTCCGACATGCCCACCCAAAAAGTTAGTGCCTTCGTTATTTATATCATTAAGTAAAACAACTAATTCCGATGGTTCTAATTCATCGCTATTCATGAATTCACTCATTTCTATAATTGTATAGCCATCCGAAATTTCATTGCAGATTTTATTTAAGGCCTGAATCGAATTAACACTGCCACCAGATTTGATACAGGTCTCTCTCATCTCTCTTCTAATGTTTTGTGATTTGTCCGAACAAACAATACAACCTTTTTCGAACTGAGAATTACTCGAATTATAGATATAATCATTAATAAGCAACAATCTGACTTCCTTACCGAAATAAGACAACCCATTGATTAGTTCAAGATCGGGATAAGAGTTGGTTTCGTTTAATGAATATACGAAAGCAAGGGTTTCTTCAACACTTGCATCAGCTGGCAAATGCTCTGCTAATAATGTACCAATACTTTGTAAATTAAAAATATTTGATCTCGAAGGTTCTGAAACCGCTCTGAAAACCTCATTATTTTGTTCACCTCGCGTTACAGCGGACTGCATCCAATGGTTATTATAATACAGCCAAAAAGCATCGTTATTGCCCCCATTTAATCCATCAGCCGAATTGGATACTGATAACATATTAAATCCACCAGGATTAGCACCCATATATTGCGATCGTATGTTGCTAATCATTTCTTCCGTCAATATGGAGGTAGTACTATATTTTCCAATAATGGTGGTTGTTTTATTGGCTGTACTTGAAACACTAACTGGTCCAGAAGGTGTCATCACTGTAATGGTTGAACTCCCCGAAAAGCCATGATAGCTTTTTAGTTTGGTTAGCAACGCGTGAGGGTCAATACTTTCATTAATAATATCCCGATTTTCCACTCCTTGATAAAAAGATATCATTTGGTTATTGCTAATTTTTCCAAGGACAGCGCTGCCCTCTTCAAAATCATATTTCAAAACAAAATCACCTTCTTTGTAAAAATAATGCAGCTTAGATTCATTACTCCAAATGTCATCAGAACTAATAACGGATTGATGCCCTACGACTATATTACCAAATGTAGTGTTAACATAATTATTCATCTGAATACTAGATTCTTGACATAGGCTGCAATTTATATTATTTAGCCAAGTCATTTTTTTCCGGATCTCTTCACTTTCTTTTAAGCTTAACCATGCTTCAAAGTGATCGACTCGAATCGACGATTTGTTTCCAGAGAGTAATTCCGAATCAGGTGCATCATTATTATGTACATCTGTTAAAAATTCAATTACATCTAAAGCATCTGTATCTTCCTCATTAAATTTTGAAAGTAAGGCTTCCAAGTCGTTATCAATTATGGAAGATTCACAAATACCCTCTAAACCTGTTTTTGCTGTTTCGTATTCTACTTCATTTTCAATTTTATCGTCCAATTGACACATCAATTCTCGAATTTCAGTTCGAGCCGTACAGACATCACAATTATCTGATGAGAATTTCACTTCGACATGCGAATATGGCGGTCCACCCACTAAATTAG
>JAHDBE010000202.1 GCA_020630555.1 Saprospiraceae bacterium | reverse complement strand
TAAACTATACAAAGGCTAAATTAAAAGGGTCGGGTACATTGGATTTATTGCTTGGTAATGGAAATTGGCATTTATTTATAGGCGGATATTATGACGGATCTTTAAAAGTTCCTGACTTTTTTAATCCGGCAGAAAATGAAATTCCTTTGGATCCAGTAAGTGTTTCAGTTCAGTATACCGAAAATATGTATGTTGAGGCACAGGCCTATTTTTTATTGGGAAATGGTATTCCTGGTCCCCCTCCACCTGATCCCGATTTAGCTGCATTTTTTGATCTCCCTCCTTCAAATAGAGGTGATGTAATGCATTGCGGAGGCAGAGGCCCAGCTTCGGGTACAGGCTTGGCTTTTGGAGTAAGTGCTAAAGTGAAATTAGAAGAAAGTAAAAGTACCTTTTTAGGTTGCGTAGGAGGATATAAGGTAAATGTTCGTGGTGGTTTTAGTGCAGATGTTTCTTTACTCTTATATCCAAAAGATGCGGTATGTGTTAATGAAGATGCAACACCAGAAGAGGGTGGTCAAGGATTAAAAGGATGGAGGTTAACGGGGAGGCTAGGAGTATACGTAGAGATTAAAGGGGGTCATGTAACCTGTATTCCAATTCCTCATATAGGAGCAGGAGTATACTTTGAATTGGATGCACCCAATCCTTCCTATTTTACTGGGAAGGTTGTTGTGATCTTTATTAAGAAATTAAAATTTGGATTATCCATTGGTACGCAATGCGGACAACCGTGTTTACTACCAAATGTAGATCCGTAAAATGTTATTGCTGTGAAATTGAATTATATCATTACGTTTTTAACGTTGTTTATCTTAACGGATGTTTCAGGTCAATTTATTGTACCGGACTTTGTAACCTATAAGATCGAAGAAGACCAAATAATGATTCGTTGGGAACCTAAGTCTTTGGATGATTGGAATTCGAGTCAATCTGAAGGCTATATTGTTGAAAAATATCTTCATTCGGATATACCTACATTAATCGAAACTTCGAAAGTATATCCTGAGCCAGAAAAATCTTGGCAAAACAAAATGGTGAAAGATACATTATTGCAAAAATTTTATGATGGAGCTCAGCAATTGTTATTTGCGGATTATTCTGATGTAGAAACTATGCCATTTTTAGAATTGATGGAAGATGGTACCAATAAAGAATCAGTTGATTCTTTCCGACTTGGTTTATTAGCGTATGTAAGCACATATGATTTTGATATTGCCAAGATGTCTGGATTAGGCTACCAAACTACATTCAAAAAAGGAGAAACCTATAGTTTCAAAATTTACACATTCTCGAATAAAACGGAGGCCTTGGAATTCAAGATTTCAACAAAGGATTTTAAACTGCCTGATGTGCCAAAATTGGAAGCAAAGTTTGGAGACAAAAGAGTAGAGCTTAAATGGCGAACCAAAGAATACAGAAAGGATTATTTTGGATATTATCTTGAACGCTCAGTGGAGGATGGAAATTATCAATTGCTTGAAGACTTGCCGTTTGTAAACCTTTTGGATACCTTAGGAGCATACGAAAGTTTTGCTTTTTTTACTCATAAAGATACATTACCTAGAAACTATCAAGATTACTGGTTTAGGCTTAAAGGCATGGATTATTTTGGAGATAAGAGTATTCTTTTTTCTAAAGTGAGAGGATACGGGTACGATAAAATAAATATGTCTCCAATCATTGAATTGGCTACTCAAACAGCAGATAATAGAGCGCATATTGTATGGGATGTCTTTGATCGATATATTCACTTGATAGAATCCTTCGAAATAGTAAGGGCAGATAGTCTTAAAGGAGCGTTTAAATCGATCGTTAAAAATATAGATCCAAATGAAAGAGAGATTAAAATAAAAATGGATTCTACGCAAAACTACTTTAGAGTAAAAATTAACCCTAAGGATGGAGAGGATATATATAGCGTTCCGGTTTTTGTTATGGGACAGGACACACTTGCACCAGAAATTCCAGAAAATTTTTCGGGAAGAATAGATTCTAACGGTGTAGTGTATCTTACTTGGGATAAAAATAATAAAGAGAAAGATTTTTGGGGTTATAAGGTATTTAAGTCCAATTTTATTGAACACGAATTTTCACTAATTAATGGAACTCCTCAAGAAGAAAACTATTGCATAGATACCGCTGATATCACCATGTTAAATGAATATGTTTACTATAAAGTCCAAGCAGTAGATACTCGTAATAATAGATCTGCGTTTACTCCTGTCTTAGAAATACACAAGCCCGATAAAATTGCTCCTGCCGCAGCCGTAATGAAGATGTCTCATTTTAGAAACGATTCAATCATATTAAATTTCTCTACGAGTTCAAGTGCTGACGTAGAATATCATGAACTTTTTAAGCGAGACTTGGATAATGAAAAATCCTGGAAATTATTAAAACGTTTTTCTGTAACGGATAGTATAGATGTATATTTTGATTTTGACTTTGAGTATGATCATAGGTACATATATACCATTATAGCAACAGATGATGCTGGATTAAAATCCAAACCGACAAAGCCTTATATTGTTGAAACCAAGGAGCTTAAGGTACGTCAACCCATTCAAAATATTCAGATTAATAAATCAGATCAAGGAGAGCTAAGTTTTGATTGGCAACTAGAACGGAAAAATGATGTTGCTAGAATTGAGATTTATCGTGGAGATACCAAAGATCAGATAGGTCTTTATAAAATTATTGACACTGCGGAATCATTTATTGAACCAAAATCAAAAAATAAAAACTTCTATTATTTCAAAGCCTTGTTACATTCGAATGAGTTGACAAAGTTTACAAATCTGATCGATGTAAATGCCGCTATAAAAGAATAAGTATTATTCAATTCTAGTCTAAGACTTTGGGTAGTTATACCCTTTGCGAATAGCATTATATATATGCCTTTAATACTATTTTAGTATTAAGTCTGTACTAACTTAGTGTTAGGTAGTATATTGTTTGTTTTTTTAATGACAGGTGTTTCTTCTCTTAGTAATTACAAACATAGTTTTATATACTTCCCTATCTCATAATACATATTCACCATCGGCGCAGACGCTTTCAAATAGTTTCGAAAAATAAATTGAATAGCTGTTATAATTTGAAGTCAAATATCGATTAACAGTTGATACTACCAAAACTTAACACCTCTATATTGGGGAATTTTTATTCCTTATTGATCATATCGATGATTTGTTTCTTCTTATTTGTTTCTTCAAATATAGAAGCACAATCACCTATAGAAGGTAGTTTAATGATTTCTGGTAATGAACTTCCATATTTAGAAGATTATATAAGTCAGAATCCGCAATTACTTTTTCTCAATTTAATTTTTGCTGATGGACAATTTGGCGAAAGATACGATGTAGTCTTAAAACTAAGCATAAATGGATCCGGGCTTTCAATTCAAACGAAACGGGATCTAATGCCTTTGATGCGGCCTATTGGATTGGAGTATAACGGTCCAGTAGCATTGTCAGGGATAGATTTATCTGAGTACTTTAATCCAGATAATTTAGATTTTTTTGGAATCAGTAAAGAGGAGTTTCTTAAGAATAGTAGATTGCCGGAAGGCCTATATACTATATGTTTTGAGGCTTTTGATGTAAACAACCAATTACTACCAGTTTCAAATTCGATATGTGCTTTTAGATCATTACAGGAGTTTGATCCACCCAGAATTATACGTTTGATAGGGGAAGAAAACTATGTAGTCCCTCAGCATTATATGTTTCAATGGCAGCCAATGCATTTTGGTCTTGCCGGGTCCGAATACCAATTAGAGATTTATGAGAAAATTGAAGGCCTAACCGCTGACCAAATTTTTGACTTTAGTTCTCCCGTTAGTAGTATTAGAACCACGCAAACCAGTTATTTATACGCTCCTGTCGACCCTTTACTAAAAGAAGAAACACCTTATTTAGTTAGAGTTAAGGTAGAAACTATTGGACCGAATAAAGCCGCTTTCAAAAATAACGGATACAGCAAACACGAAGAATTTGTCCTGAGAACGAATTGCCAAATGGAAGGAATAAGTTGTGACGACGGAGATATGTGCACGATAAAAGATGAATACAATTCATCTTGTGTTTGTGAAGGAATTTATAGCGATTCTGACCTAGACGGAGTCTGTGATGCAGAAGATCTTTGTGAGGGTTATGACGATAATATAGATGAAAATTTGGATGGTATACCCGATGGCTGCGAGACAGATGACGATTGTAAAGAAGGAGACCTTTGTGAAGATGGTGACCCCTGCACCGTAAATGATACATACGATGCGGACTGCAATTGTGTTTCTGGACTAGATATTTGCAAGACATGTACGGAAGGCGAAGCTTGTGATGATGAAGACGATTGTACCACGGGAACATATTACGATGCAGACTGTAATTGTGTCGGCGGCCTGGGCGGTGATAGTGATGGAGATGGGATATGTGATGACGAAGATAATTGCCCCAATTTAGATAACCTTTTGTTTGATCAAAGTTGTGACGACGGGGACCCATGTACTATTAATGATTATTATGATCAATTAAATTGTGAATGCATTGGATACCCTGTGGTTGACGGTGAAGCTTGTGATGATGGAAGCGATTGTACCTTCAACGATGTATTTCAAATTGATGGAGACAACTGTACTTGTGTCGGCGAAATGATCGATGATGACGAAGATGGTATATGCAATGAAGATGATCAATGCCAAGGTTTTAATGATGCTTTGATTGGTACAACTTGTGATGACGGTATGACGTGTACAATTAATGATATTTATGTGGCAAATGAAGGTGTGTGTAGTTGTATTGGAACTCCAATAGAAGAAGGCGATTTTTGTGATGATGGCGATATTTGCACGCAAAACGACGAAATAGTAATTGTAGATGCAGAATGCATCTGTCAAGGAACCTACTCAGATTATGATGGAGATGGCATTTGTGATGGCGAAGATGATTGCCCTGATAACCCTGATGATAGTTGTGAAAATGATATTGTATGTGGAGACTTATTGCCCAAGGCTTTACCGGGTTGTTCTGATGAAGCTTACGAAGAAATAGTTAATATAAGTACAACTCCTATCTCCGAGCAGTTAATGGTGGGTTCGTTAATTCATGTTGCAGATTTTTTAGTAGAAATATCTGAATTGAATGGCTCTAGTGGAAAGGGTTTCGTGAAATTATTTGATGAGTCTGGAGCACCGATAATAAATGACATTCAAATGAACGTGGTTTTTACAAACCTTCAAGTCAATGAGTATTGTGAAATGTATGCTGGCGAGATGTAAGTTACAGGCTTCGGATTAGATATTGTACCCGACAATATTGCCGACTTTATTGAGCAATTCATAGATGTCTTGGATATCATTGATGAAGGAATCGATACCGTTATAGA
>JAHDBE010000201.1 GCA_020630555.1 Saprospiraceae bacterium | reverse complement strand
GTGAACACATCACAGGTGTAAAACTTATAGGTTGGCATGGGGATTGGCTCCGTAAGGTCGATTTGATATCAAAATAAAATTTCAAATGCCTTGAAATCAATCCAGATTCATCCAGTCGATGTTCCTTTATCTTGACAATCTTTTTTCTGGCGTTCAGCTAAGAGATACTCATGCTTCTCTCGCAGATCATATAGCAAAATACTAAGTCGATTTGTATGATCATAATCTTTTGCGCTACGTATTTCATCTGCCGCATCACCTAAATAAGAATTCAAGAGTGGCTTCATTTCACCACTTCGAATTTTGTCTCTACCGTCTAAATAATCTAGTGTCAGTCTTGCACAAAATAGATTTACAGCTGCAGAATGTGCATAGATAATTGCTCTCCCACTATCTTTTCGGAGCGCCATTTTCGCTAATGCTAACGATTCAATTAGGCAGCCTCCGTGCGGCGTCATATTTGGAAATGCATGCAATTGGGAGTGCTGAAAATAGATCCAACATTCTGTATCGTACGCATACGCTAATCGTTTTCGCAATGGATCATATAAAGGATGATTTGGGCGTTGAGCCTCAATACTGTTCCATAAAAAACGCAAAATAAGAATTGAAAATCTTATCTCATGATATGCAGCCCTAAACTGCTGATTTTGCACAGCCTTTGTATATGCTAAATTGTTACACAGATCTGCCAAGCTGATAAGCTCTTGAATAGCAGCCTCTCCCATATGTTGAGTCACAGGTTGTACCCAATAAGGCAACTCTTTAGATTCTGTTGCTCTTTTTGCATATTGGTTTACAGATATACAACCCTTCAGTTTGTTTGGTGCCGCAAGTAAATTTTGCGCTAATTTCAGCGCTAAAAACAAATTCCTTGTTTGAATACTTTTCAGACACAGAGGAGCCTGAAATTTCAATTCTGGTTTTATGCTTAAAGTAGTTAAATCTCCTCTCAATGTTCGGCTGGGAGGAGGCATTTGAAAATGACTCACAAGATTACTAGATTTTTGAAAGAACTCTCTCAGATGTCTCTTATCTGACTTAGAGGGTTCTGATATCAAAAACTTTGTATACTTTTCCTTCAAATCTTCATAGCTAGAAAGAGCTTCTTGTAATTGGTCAATAACATCTAAGTTACTGATCCCAAAAAACGACGCTTTACTTTCTTCGATTGGTAAAAATGATTTGTCGTAGTAGTTCTCATATTCAGACAGTTCTGTAAATTGAAAACGAGCAGCCATTTTAAGAGAAGTTTGTCTGGCTTCAATGTAATGCCCTTGTCGATTAGTCAAAACGCTTTCCATGATTATTCGCTGTTGATTTAATCGTCTATAGGATGCTTTATCTTGTTGCAAATATTCTGTGTGACCGACCTCGTTCAATATAGATGACGCTTCCTCAAAAGCCTCTATATCTAGCAACTCATTAGCAAATTCAATTAAATGCTTAGGGCTACGCCGCTGCCGAGATGCAGAGGCAATTGAAAGATGATAGTGCCTTATATTCCATTGAGTCGCGCCAGCCTCCGTATAATTTCTGGCCATTGCTCGATGTAAAGTTTGTTCATTAATTAGGTAGCTAAATTGCTGACGCCCAGCAACTTGCTCTTGATACCACATTTCATTGCGAACACTATCTCGATATTCTCTAGTTTTACCTGCGGGCTTAGTAATTGTGCGTGATGGGTCAAATGGCACCACCTCTTGACGCAGTCTTTCAAAAATAATCGTAGCCTCTGCTTGTAAATTAACTTTTGAATTCCACAAGGCTTGCGTGTACATCCCTAAGACATGGTCAGGCATTATGCCTAGCGCTTTACGCAGATGGGTTTGCAAAATCTGGTTAGAACCCTCATTCGATAAAGCGGGATCAATTAAATGATCCTCTAGGTGAAGTAGTGCATATGCGGCCCAACTATGCAGAGTCGCACGTTGATAACGCAGAACTAATGGGCTTAACTGAAAATAGCCTTTGTCTTGACTTGCTTGCCCTGATTTATTCCCCCCCGTCTTTATATAATCAGGCCAAGCATCTGCGAATGCATTCAATACATTTACTGTCTTATTGGTGATTTCATATGCCAAATTGTAATCTTCTGTCCAGATTAATAATCTAGCATTGAGGATTGCTAACTGTGCAAGAACATCAATCTCAAACCGATTAAACACTTTTATGGAAGATATTCTTTCCTTCAAATTATAAGCATTGACACAGTTTTTAAAAAATTTAGCATCCAAGAATTCGACTAATTCTCTAAACACCTTATGCTTCAGGTCATACAATTCATTTAGATCTTCAATAGGCAAATGTGCAGGATACTCTAAATTAAGAGCATCTGTCCTAGCTTGCTTGCCGACTAACCGAGCTAGTTGTGATTGACACTTATTGGTTATCATTGAAGTCTTTCGCAATCTACGCATATCAGTTTCAAGTGAAACCTGAAGCGTTCTCATTTGAAGTTTATAAATATAGCGAAGACTTTGATCTAATTTTTTGTAATTTTCACCACCATAAGATTCAGACTGTTCTTCAAAATAATTGAAACCTGCCATACGCCACGAAATCCAACAAATCAATAGTAAGCGAGTGTATCGTAAATCAGATTCGCTATTAGCCACATGGTCTAAGATATCTGATTTTAGTAGTCCTCTAACCTCTTTATATTGAGAGAATCTTGACTCCTTTTCAGTTGCATAATCTTGGGTGCAAATTGCGTCTAACTCTCTATACCAATTATTTTGTATCCACCGCGTCATATATCTAGGGCGTTGATGTAATGCAAAGTCTAAATGACGTAGCGCTAATTCTAGATAAAATCTAGTGCTACCATCTGATTTCACATCATTTGCCATTCCTAATGCAGCCCAGCCAGCATAAAAGTTCTTATCAGCATCCCACGACTTTTGATGGATCTCAGCATCTCGTCTAGTTTTTGGTAGATATTCATACCCGACAAGATTAAATACTTCTGACCACTCGCTTAGCAAACAATAGGTCTTCGCAAGATCTAAATTGTTTCGCATGTTTTCTGGGACATGCCTTTCTACCAGCATATAATTTTCTACGGCGCGAGCATACTGAGCCTGACCACGATAACTATCTGCCAATTGATGTCGAGCTGTTGCATGTGTGTGGTGTGTGTCAAGAGGAGATCTTTTGTATCCTTTTGTAGCAAGTTTCAAATTATGACTTGATCGCCAATAATCCTCGATATATGCTTCGGATTTCTCGTTATATATATCAGAAATTTGCTTACCATAATACTTATGAGCATCACGCTCTTTCAAGCGTCCAAGCATGTAATACATCATTCCCTTTAGGTGATATGCTTCTGCAAATAACGTTTTTTGAGTGAGATTAACTTGTTCAATTGCTCTATCGCAGTCAGCTTTTATTTTTTCAACAATATCTTTTCGTTTGTGTAGCTCAAAATAATGCAGATACATACGTGCTAGTGCGCGCATATAGTAAGTCCGCTCCAGTGCGAAACCATGCTTTATAGCATTACCTTGTTGTAGCGCATTTTGGAAGAACTCGATTGCGCGTGAGAATTCACCTAACCGGACATATGTAGCACCTAAATGGTACATGCCCGTAGCCCAAGCAGGCTTAGGAGCCTCTTCGTATCGCACAACTCTTGCGTAGTAATATTGAGCCAGCCACCATTTTTCATCGTAAGACGCATGCAGCCCTTTAATCAAAGCAACCAAGCCTAACGTACTAAATTTCAACCCAAACCACGTATTAATAAGATCTGCAGCTAAACTCTGAATTTCGCTTTTTAGGACAAGTTCATCAACTAGATGTGTTGCATGATTGATTGTAAATAATCGATCAATAACAATTGGGTTACCACTCCTTGGAATAAGACGAACCGTAAGTCTAAATTGATCTGTTGTAACAGGTGTCAATTCACCAGCAAGTCGGTAGCGAAATAAAAATTTAGCAAGCCAAGCCAGTGCCGCCGCTGGTATACGAAAATTACCATACCCAACATCAAAATTTGAAATATTACGCAACTCTGTAAACGCTGTATCACCTAACCCATCAGTAACAAACCAAGCTAGTTGATCCGAGTCCATGCGAATAGTTGACGCTTTTGACATCGGATGTTGCGTCAAAATTTTACTCAGTAAATTAAGCTCTTTAAATAGCGCTGCTTGTAATTGTGCTGCCAATTGAGGGCCGTCATTTTTACTTAGATGGATTGCAGAGAATTGTGTAATTGCCAACCTCTGAAAAAAACGGCTTCTAGTCCATTGGATGGTAATGGCTACAACTGCTAGCCCAACACCATACCAAATTGATGAATAAACTGAACCAAGAATAAGCGGCGTTAAGTGCATATATATCGAAACGACATCAGGTAGTGTAGATATAGAACTAATTGCACTCGACGCTGCCTCAATCAAACTGTCATTAATATCAGCTACACCATAGCTTTTGAAAACGATAGCTTTGGCGCTGTGAATTAATATGATCAATGCCAAGGAAAGGCTTACAAAATAATAAGCTCTTCTTAAAGAGTGCTTTTTATTTTGCATTAAGAAAAGCAGTATTAGCGCACCTACAATGACACCCAGCCAACTATAGTAATTTTCTACGCTCTTAAGATGTTCATACATGCTCTTTATGGCAATATCAAAAGCTGGTCTTGGCTGAATATATTTCCAAAAAATTGGCATAAAAATACTTAGAATTAAGAATATTCCGAATCTTAGTTTTACCAAGTGACCTTGTCCGCGTTTCTTTAAAATAAAAATACGCCGCACTTGGACTGCTTGGCGTACTCTTTTGAATAAGTAATATTGATTTAATCTAAATATCAGCTTTCTAAAATAAATCAGTCGACTAATGTAGATTTGACATAAAAGACGCACAGGAAAAACCTCATATACCTAGTTAATTTAAACAAGCTAGGTAGCAGCCTATAACGCCAGAAAACTATATATTCCACCTCACTCACGAACTACTCATCTTGTGGTCACATAATTCATAAATATAACCATTTACTATTCAATTTTTATATTTTGGACTAATTACAATTGCTGATTATATAGGGGATCAATTTGGAACTTAGTTCTTGTTTAGAAAGCCGCTTCCTTAACTTTTGGTGACTAGCAAAGCCTATTACTAGTCCCCACATCTTTATTAAGAGATTTCAAATACAGATCATTTCCATCATATTTTCAGAGAGTCGTATAAAGAAAAAAATTGCTATAGTCAAATTGAATTTTGAAATAAAGACATTACAACCTGCTTATAGCTACTAACTTATTCCTTCGCAAATTTTTACGTGCAGGTTGTAAATAACTTTATACAAACTAATCTAAGTATCACTTGCTATTTGTTAGGAAAGTAAGCGTATTCATCAATGCGGCCAATATATTGCGGCAAGCCAGTGTGCCCTAACGACTGCCGAAT
>JAHDBE010000200.1 GCA_020630555.1 Saprospiraceae bacterium | reverse complement strand
AGGCACGTTTTTTATTGCGTCTGTCGCGGTAAGCATATTGTAATGCTTTTTCCACTGCATTTTTCGCAACTGTATAGACTTTTGATCTCGCGCCAAAGTATCCTTTAGCGGCTTTTAAGATTTTTTTTCTCCGTCTTCTTGAAGCAACGGCATTTACTGAACGTGGCATATGATAATTTTTAGTCCGTTACAGGGATCTTTGATGCTTAACCTGTAACCTCGTTAAAAAAATAATTACTTACACAAAAGGTCTTTAATTCGGCCTTCATCCGCCTTTGATACCAAAGCCATTCCACGAAGATTTAACTTCGCTTTTTTGGTCTTCTTTCGCATCAAGTGAGACGTATTCGCCTGAAACCTCTTGATCTTTCCTGAACCAGTGAATTTGAATCTTTTCTTTGCACTGGAATTTGTCTTCATTTTAGGCATAACCCTCAATTTTAAATGGACCGCAAAGGTAATAAAACTTAGTTATACACAAACTTGATGCCTGGTATTTTTACTTTGTCTTTCTTGGAGCAATAATAACCGTCATTCGACGTCCTTCTAATTTTGGCAAGTATTCCGCCGCTCCCAATTCTTCGAGTTCTTTTATAAACTTAAGCAATAAGAGTTCACCTCGATCTTTAAAGACAATCGATCTTCCTCTAAAGTGTACATACGCTTTCACTTTTGCACCCTCTTCTAAGAATTTCTTGCCATGTTTTAATTTAAACTCAAAATCGTGGTCATCGGTATTTGGACCGAAACGGATTTCTTTAACCACAGTCTTAGCCGTCTTCGCTTTCAGCTCCTTTTCTTTCTTCTTGCGCTGATAAAGAAACTTCTTATAGTCAATGATTTTACAAACCGGTGGCTTTGCTTTGGGACTTATCTCTACAAGATCTAATTCTAAATCTTGTGCCCATCTGAAGGCATCTCGTGTATTAATAATGCCTGTTTCTACAGTTTTTCCAGCGACTTCACTTATGTCATCAAAATTATCCCCAACGAGACGAATTTCTGGTATTCTGATTTTATCGTTGATACGATGTTCGTCTTGTTTAATTACCCGTTGAGGTCTTCTTCTTGGTCTTCTCAAATGTTTTTAATTAGTTAAGCAATGAAAGTAATAATTAGTTCCAAGTAAATAACTATTTACTCGGCAATATCAGTTGTTTTTTCCCTTTTGTTTAATTGTATCAATAAACCGTTTTTCTCTTTATTCATGACTGCTTTAAACTTAGATCCACTTGGTGGATTTTCATTTAAAATGAATTCTGCTAACGGATCTTCAATATATTTTTGAATCGCTCTATTCAATGGTCTTGCCCCAAATTGAGGATCAAATCCTTTTTCGGCGACAAACTTCTTAGCTTCTTCATTCAACTTAAGCGTAAATTCTAAACCACTTAATCTATCATACAATTGATTCAATGCAATGTCAATGATCTTAAATATATCCTCCTGATTAAGACTATTAAAGATGATCACATCATCAATCCGATTTAAAAATTCAGGAGAGAATGTACGCTTTAATGCATTTTCGATGACGGATTTTCCATGTTCCTCGGAAGCCTCTTGTCTTGCCTGAGTAGCAAATCCCACACCCTGTCCAAAATCCTTCAGTTGCTTAACTCCAATGTTAGACGTCATGATGATCAGCGTATTCTTAAAATCTACTTTACGACCTAAACCATCTGTGAGCTGACCATCATCCAATACCTGTAATAAAATGTTGTATACGTCGGGATGCGCCTTTTCGATTTCATCCAAAAGAATTACCGAGTAGGGTTTTCTCCTTACCTTTTCTGTAAGTTGACCACCTTCTTCATAACCCACATATCCCGGAGGTGCACCAATCAATCGACTGATTGAAAATTTCTCCATGTATTCACTCATATCGATTCTAATTAAAGCATCTTCTGAGTCAAATATTTGTCGGGCTAAGGCTTTCGCCAATTCAGTTTTACCTACTCCCGTAGGACCCAAAAAGATAAAAGAACCAATCGGTTTAGATGGATCTTTTAACCCTACCCTATTTCGCTGGATTGCCTTTGTTACTTTAACTATGGCTTCATTTTGTCCGATGATCATTTTCTTAAGATCATCCGACATTCCGACTAATTTGTTACTCTCACTCTGCGCAACACGGTTGACCGGAATGCCTGTCATCATGCTCACAACCTCTGCAATATCTTCTTCCTCTACAGGATATCTGCGGGTCTTTGCTTCCTCTTCCCATTCTTCTTTTGCCTTCTCTAATTTTCGAAGAAGCTTAGACTCAGAATCTCTTAAATCTGCTGCCTTTTCGTATTGCTGATTTTTAACTGCGGCATTCTTTTGTTCCTTAACCTCTTCAATTTCTTTTTCTAAATCTTCAATATTTTTCGGAACGCTAATGTTATTCAAGTGAGTTCTTGCTCCTACTTCATCCAATACATCAATAGCCTTGTCTGGTAAAAATCGATCGCTTATATAACGATTACTCAATTTTACACAGGCCTTAATGGCATCATCCGAGTAATTCACATTATGAAATTCCTCGTATTTTGGTTTGATGTTTTGCAGGATATGAACCGCTTCTTCTGGACTTGGTGGATCAACTACCACTTTCTGAAAACGTCTATCTAGTGCCCCGTCTTTTTCTATGTGTTGTCTATATTCATCGAGAGTAGATGCGCCTATACATTGCAACTCACCTCTCGCCAAGGCCGGCTTAAAAATATTGGAGGCATCCAAAGAACCAGTTGCTCCTCCAGCTCCTACAATGGTGTGAATTTCGTCAATAAATAAAATGACATCTCGCGTTTTTTCAAGCTCGTTCATAATGGCTTTCATGCGCTCTTCAAATTGTCCTCGATATTTAGTACCCGCAACCAAAGCCGCAAGATCAAGCATAACGATACGCTTATTGAAGAGTGTTCGAGATACCTTTTTCTGAATAATCCTTAGGGCCAATCCTTCTACAATAGCTGTCTTGCCAACTCCTGGTTCTCCTATAAGAATAGGGTTGTTTTTTTTACGTCGACTCAGTATTTGAGATACCCTTTCGATCTCTCGCTCACGACCAATGATCGGATCAAGTTTTTCATCAAGGGCAAGTTGAGTCACATCTCTCCCAAAATTATCTAGTACTGGTGTACGAGATCTACCCGTGGCCTTCTTACCCGAAGATCCTCCAAAACCATCATCCCCTTCTTCTTCCATTGGCGCATCAGATTCCGAACTCGCCTCAGCAAAAAAGTCCTGGTAATTCGATTCTTGTTCTTGTTTAACGTATTCTAATTCTGTCTTATAGTTTTCGTAATCCACATCTAATTCCATAAGAATTTTTGAAGCTAAATTTTCTTCGTGTTTAAGAATAGACAACATCAAATGCTCGACAGCGATCTCTTCGTTTTTATACAATTTAGCCTCTAAGAAGGTCACTTTTAAAACCTTTTCGGCATGCTTATTTAATGGTATATTTCCGACATTCATGGAGGTACGATCTTCCCGTGTCGGCGCTGTATTTTCTTCGATTTGATATTTTAAATCCTCTAGGTCAACATCCAGAGAATCCAATACCTGTACAGCTAGACTTTCACCATCTTCTAACATTCCTAGCAGCAAGTGTTCAGTGCCAATAAAATCATGACCTAATCGTACGGCTTCGTCACGACTAAGCTGAATTATTTTCTTGACTTTAGGTGAAAACTTTCGATTCATATAATGCGCTTTGGATTATAAACAATAATAACTAAATAATCTTGTAGCCTCGTATTCCGATTGTGATTTATTCACGTACATAATCGTACCAAGTAGACTTTCAAGCCAATTTGTCAGAAATAAACGCATCTAGCCTCACAAGGTTTGTCATTTAGACGTATTTAGGAGGTCTGACTTACGTCAATACTGCCATTATCCATAATTAGTTTCTGGAACACATTAAAAATAATTCTAATTTGTTGGATTTTTTCTTTTCATTACAAATTTCTGAAAAGCTTTAAATGACCATATTTTGCTGAAAAAGAATAACTTTGCTCCGCATTAAAACCGAGCGGTTATGAAATTCACCTTGGATAAGCAGGACAGATATTCTGTTTTTCAGATTGATGAAGAAAACTTAAACTCCCTTATTGCCCCTGATTTAAAATCAGAATTCGTCTTTTTACGTAATGAAGGAGTACGCAATTTAATATTCGATTTGACTCACGTGAAGTACGTTGATAGTTCAGGTTTAAGTGCCATTCTTACGGCCAATAGACTTTGGAAAGGCTTTGGGTCTTTTGTCCTAACAGGTGTATCAAACCCTACGGTTAAAAGACTTATCGATATCAGCCGACTAGAATCCATCTTATCTATTATTCCGACGGTGTCTGAATCTATTGATTTTGTGATGATGGAGGAGATGCAAAGAGAGATTCAAGGCGAAGAGGAATAACATGCCTTTAAGGCTTCATGTTCTTGGGAATCGCTCGGCTTTTCCCAGTGCTCACCAAATCACGTCTGCCCAAATACTCACATCTGACAAATCCTATTTTCTCATTGATTGTGGCGAAGCCACTCAAATGAAATTGGCGGAAGCCAAGATCAAACGAAATCAAATCAAAGCCATTTTTATTAGCCATTTACATGGGGATCATGTTTACGGTTTACCAGGACTTATTGGGTCTTTTAATCACTTTAATCGGCGTGAAAAATTGACCCTAATTGGACCTATTGGAATAAAAGAATTTCTAGAATCCATTTTCACTTTATCCCATAGCCATTTCAATTTTGAAATGGACATCAAAGAATTCGATCCATCGGTCTCCCATGTTGTGTATGAAACGAGACAAATTACGGTTACAAGTGTACCATTAGATCATCGAATTCCGACTCAAGGCTATGTCTTTCGCGAAAGCGAAAAAGAGCTAAATATCAAGGCTGAAATATTTAAAAAATACGAGTTAAAGCGAGAGGATATTTTGGACTTAAAATCAGGTAGTCCTGTCCTATTGGAGAATGGATATACCTTACAACCTGAAGAAGCGTGTTTTGTAAAATTTCCTCCGAAATCTTATGCCTATATCTCCGATACGCGGTATGATGAAAAAATAGTGGATTACATAAAAAACGTTGATCTACTTTATCATGAATCCACTTATGATCGGAGCTTAAAAAAACAAGCTGAAGAGCGTGGTCATTCGACGGCTGAGGAAGCAGCTAGGATCGCACTAAAGGCTGATGTCGGAGGACTTTTGTTAGGTCATTTTTCTGGACGTTATAAAAACACCGATGCGCTAATAGAGGAAGCTCAAAAAATATTTAGCCATACAAAGGCAAGCCATCCAGGCATGGTAATAGATATTTAAAAAAAATAACACAAGGAATAGCTCAAAATTAAAATAGGCTTTATATTTGCAGCCCAATTGAATAATCTACGACCGGTTAGCTCAGTTGGTAGAGCAACGCCCTTTTAAGGCGTGGGTCCTGGGT
>JAHDBE010000199.1 GCA_020630555.1 Saprospiraceae bacterium | reverse complement strand
TCTTTTAGGTCCATGGTTGATTGAATACAATATTTTGGTCCTGTTTGGTCGTTTATTGCCTCATTAAAGAAATAAGTGGGAATATCATCTTGCCATAAATAGTGCAACTTTGGAGTCCGTAGATGACTGTCTAAAACGATCCTAACAGGATTGTCACCAGGGTAATTCCGAGTAGTTAATTGAGGATTATCTAGAATTGCCGTATTAGCACCAATAAGAATCCCATCGACTTCACTTCTTAGTTTATGTACAAAAACTCTAGATTCTTCCGAGCTAATTTGCAATCTCTTATCAGGATTACCAATAAATCCATCCATGGATTCTGCCCACTTCAATATGACATATGGTTTTTGACGAAGCAAGCTAACAAATGGCTTTATTAGTTTTTGACCTTCACTTTCAAGGATCCCATACCTCACATTAATTCCTTTACCCTTAAGAATTTCTACGCCATTTCCCGCAACCTTAGGATTAGGATCTAGACAGCTGATACGCACCTCTTTTATACCCTCAGTTATTATGGCGTCTGTGCATGCTCCTGTTTTACCTTTATAACAACATGGCTCGAGAGACACATAAAGAATTGAATCCTTAATTAAATGCCTTTTCTCAGATGGAACACTTTTAAGTGCGTTAATCTCAGCATGAGCCTCGCCAAACTTTTCATGATAGCCTTCACCTATAATTTCATTGTTAAAAACTAATACTGCTCCAACATTTGGGTTTCGCTTGACTGATTTATTCGCTCTATTGGCTAAATCAATACACCTCTGGATCCATATGTCATCTTGGGTTTTCAAGAATAAAAAGAATGGATCTTAGTTAATACATAATCGACCTCATCTTCCGAATTAAAATGAGAAAAAGAAAAACGAATGGTTTTACGATTTGGGTCATGTCCAATAGCCGTTAATACATCTGAATCATTCTCCACTCCTGAACTACAAGCACTTCCAGATGATATACAGATCCCGGCAATATCCATATTAAAATGCAGCAACTCTGATTTAGGTCCCTTGGGAAACGAAACACTTAATACTGTGTATAAAAAATTATCATCATCCTGAACGCCATTAAAGCGAATTTTGGGATCAATCTTTAATAACCCATCTTTCAAGATGTTTCTAATCTTAAGAATTTTCGTTTTTCGCTGCTGCATCTCTTCAACAGCCTTATCTAAAGCCAAAGACATTCCAGCAATTCCATAAACGTTTTCGGTTCCCGATCTCATATTTCTTTCCTGCGCTCCGCCATGAATCATGGGTGGAATGTTATTATCACCATTGATATAAACAAAACTGACTCCTTTTGGCCCATGGAATTTATGGGCAGTGCCTGATAAGAAAGAAAAACGGACTTTCGAGACATCAATGGGAAACTTGCCAACCGCCTGAACAGCGTCACAATGAAAAAGAGCCTTGTGTTCCTTGCAAAGTGAACTAATTTTTTCAATGGGATTTAAGTTGCCAATCTCGTTATTTGCATACATCAAACTCACAAGTGTTTCGTCCTTTGATCCTTTTAGAAGGTCTTCCAATTCACTTAGTGATATTCGTCCTAATTCGTCAACCTGCATCATAACAACTTCTACTTCATCTTTTATACTCGCCAAAGTATGCGTGACACAATGATGTTCTACCGGACTAGAGATTATCCTCTTAATCCCTAAATGCCTTACTGAATTTTTAAGGCACAAATTATTTGACTCGGTGGCACAAGACGTAAAAAAAATTTCCGCAATAGATGCGCCTAAATGTGAGGCAATTTTCTTTCTCGAATCCTCTATTATCGTTCTTGCCTTTCGGCCAAAAAAGTGAATGGAAGACGGGTTTCCGAATTCTTCTTTTAAAAGTTGAGACATGTGATCTGCGACCTCCGGTAATAGGGGAGTAGTAGCCGCATTATCAAAATATATTCTACGCATTTATACTAAAGGTTGACTAAACCAATCCTCTACTAAAACAGATTCCGCGCACTCTTGGTTGCCAAAAGTAAATTCATTTTTAACTGAACAATAGGTATAATCTTTAGCCCAATCTTTATGACATACAGCCAATTCTTCGATCGCGGAAAGAAGAAAGTCAACTTCTTGATCCGTTGTTGTAGGATGAATGGACATTCGTATCCATCCAGGCTTATTTGTGTTGTCCCCTAGATCGATTAATGAAGTTATTTTATGAGATGTTTCCTGGGATACTTCTAACAGATAGTGTCCGTAAGTACCCGCACAAGAGCACCCTCCTCTTACCTGAATACCAAAGCGATCATTAAGTAATTTTACACCAAGATTATAATGTAACTCCTCTATATAGAAGGATATGACACCTAACCTATTTTCTACATGTTCTGCAAGAATGTGCAAATTATCAATGGATTTTAATCTAGGCCATATATTCCGTAAAATCTGATGCTCGCGCTCAAGAATATTTTCAACTCCCATTTCATCCTTCAACTGAATACATAGTGCCACTCGAATTGTTTGAATAAAGGAGGGTGTTCCTCCGTCTTCTCGATCTTCTATATGGTCATGATATTTATGTTCGCCCCATGGATTCGTCCAATCCACAGTGCCACCCCCTGGATTGTCAGGAATCTTATTCGTATAAAGAGTGGGACAAAAAACTAGAATTCCAGAACTCGATGGACCTCCTAAAAATTTATGAGGCGAAAAATAAATCGCGTCTAATTTTTTAGTTTCATCCTCGGGGTGCATGTCAATGTCTATATAAGGTGCTGAACAAGCAAAATCCACAAATATCTTCCCGTCATACTGGTGAATCAGCTTTGCCATATCGTAAAAAGGAGTACGAATACCTGTAACATTAGAGCAACTAGTGACGGCACAATATTTAACCTTTCGATCTTTATACTTTTCTAAGAGCTGTTTAAAATGATCGAGGTCTATAAGACCTTCTTGAGTTGCATTTATAATCACAACATCCGCCAACGTTTCTAACCACGATGTCTGATTAGAATGATGCTCCATATGGGAAATAAAGACTATTGGTTTCTCTAAATCCTGAAGACAAATTTCGTTTCGAAACTTTTCATGAACCTTTAATCCTAAAATCCTCTGAAACTTGTTAACCACACCTGTCATCCCTGAATTAGAGCTAATCAATATGTCACTATCTAAGGCATTTACATGTTTCTTTATGATTTTTTTAGCCCGATGGTATGCTAAAGTCATTGAAGATCCTGTTACTGTGGTTTCTGTATGGGTATTACCCACAAAAGGAGCAATTCTATTGGTGAGGATATCTTCTATTGGTTGATACAATCGACCGCTCGCCGTCCAATCAGCGTACATAATTTTCTTTTCGCCGAAAGGCGTATTAAATGTTTGGTCAATACCAATAATATGATCACGATATTTTTGAAAATACTCTTGATTCATTTTAAATCATATTCATGACTTGAGACTTAATTTTTTCTGCTAGACTATCTGCCATATCTCCATTAGAAGATTCTGCATATACTCGAATAATAGGTTCTGTGTTAGATTTTCTAAGATGCACCCATCCTTCTTCGAAGTCAATTTTCACCCCATCGACTGTAGATGTTTTTTCATCTTTATATTTTTCATAAACGGCCTTTAATATGGTATCTACGTCCATGGATTCATCCAATGAAATTTTGTGCTTTCTAATTTCATATGCAGGGTAGCTTTGTTTTAAAGTAGTTAATGAATATTGTGTATTAGCTAAATGATTAAGCATAAGAGCAATACCCGCCAGAGCATCACGACCATAATGCAAATCAGGCAATATCACACCTCCGTTACCTTCACCACCAATAACTGCATTTGTAGCTTTCATGGCATTAACCACATTAACTTCTCCAACAGCACTTGCTGTATATTCATAACCAGCCTTTCTAGTCACATCTGAAAGCGCTCTTGTCGATGATAAATTAGAAACTGTATTTCCGCCTTTTTTTCTTAACAAATAATCTGCTACAGCGACTAAAGTGTATTCTTCTCCGAACATGGAACCATCTTCGCACACAAAGGCTAAGCGATCTACATCTGGATCAACAGAAATACCTAAATGAGCTTTTTCTTTTACTACGGTTTCCGATAACTCTTTAAGATGTGCTGGCAAAGGTTCAGGATTATGAGCAAAATCTCCGGTTACCTCTGAATTGATTAGACTGTAACTTACTCCCAAGGCATCCAATAAGGGCGGAATAGAAATTGCGCCAGTCGAATTAATACAATCGACGACAACATGAAATTTTCCATTTTTAATTTCTGAAGCATTAACATATGGTAAATCTAAGATCGCTCTGATATGATCAGAAATGGCATTCTCATAAGTTGATACTTTGCCCAGACGGTCGACATCTGCAAATTCAATATCTCCAGAATTAATAATTTCAATTATTCGAGCACCATCGTCGGCAGAAATGAACTCACCTTTTTCATTTAAAAATTTGAGAGCATTCCATTGTTTGGGATTATGACTCGCTGTAAAAATAATGCCCGCTCCTGCATTTTGGTGGGTGACTGCCATCTCTACAGTCGGGGTTGTCGTATAATCTAAATTTACCACATCAATCCCCATTGAAATCAAGGTCTTAACGGATAAACTGCTAACAATTTCTCCGGTAATTCTGCCGTCTCGGCCAACCACTACTTTTCTGGTTTTATTATTCTCAATGATCCATTGTCCAAATCCAGCAACACATTCAACTATGTCAATTGGTGTCAGATTCTTTCCAGGTTCTCCACCAATTGTACCTCGAATTCCTGATATTGATTTAATTAGTGTCAAAGCAACTATTTTGTTTGACACAAAACTAAAAAAAGCGAGAGCACTTGTGATTTAATCCTTCGAATAAAATGATTAATTTGTTTGTGCAAGTGTTGACAACAAGAGCCCTAGATTGGTAGAATTAGATCATATCATATTTCATTTTATAAATGTAGAACTGGCTAATCCAATTCTTGATTCTATTTTGATTCCTTGGCGTAATAAATACACTTGGTTTCCTCTTTATGTATTTATCATTTCGTTTATTTTATTTAATTCAAAGAAGAATAGAATATATATCGTTGTCTCTTTAGTTGCATCAGTTGGGTTGAGCGATATTGTAAGTTCTCACTTAATTAAAAAAAATGTTGAGCGTCCACGACCATGTCACATTTTTAACTCACCTGAAGAAATCTCCTTAAAGGTAAGATGCGGAAGAGGATATAGTTTTACTTCTTCACATGCGGCAAATCATTCATGCATAGCCTTTTTTCTAGTACTTCTATTGGGTAAAAGAAATTATCGTTTAAAAGTTCTTTTATTATTGTGGGCATTCTTTGTAGGTATAGCTCAAGTATATGTTGGCGTTCATTTTCCTTTAGACATATTATCGGGGTTTCTAGTAGGCTATTTGATTGCTAGGCTAGGTCACTACGCATTATTTCGGTTGACATCTTAAGAATGGCATGAATCTTGTATTATA
>JAHDBE010000198.1:384-5470 GCA_020630555.1 Saprospiraceae bacterium | reverse complement strand
ATGTAGAGGTGGTAGATACCATGCGTATGAAAGTCGGTGCCTTATCAAAACATGCACCTTCACCTCACTTTTACGCATTTACATGGAGCCCTATAGGTGTGGCTACCGAATATCTAAAAGATGCACACATTGTTCGTGATTTTCAAAAGATTTCTGTGACTGCGCTTTCTGGGCGTGAAAGTATAATTATCGATGGAGATGAGTATGAAGACAATTTTACTTCTGGTGGAGCCGCGGATTTACCTGAAGCCTTTGCTGGTAAAGTAAAAGACCTTGACTATAAAACACTGCGTTACCCTGGCCATTACCAGTGGGTGCAAAATACTTTAGACACTTTAGGCAATGATTTAGACAAGGTCCAAATGCTCGAAAAAATCATGCTTAATAACATCGCCTCTGTTGAAGATGATGTAGTAATCGTTTATGCGGCGGTTCAGGGGAAAGATAGCCATGGACGTTTGAGACGTAAAGAACGAAGCTATCAAGTATTTCCAAGCAAGGTGGGTACGAAAACTTTACGTGCCATCCAGAGTACCACAGCAGCGCCATTATGTGAGGTCGCTAAAATGTTATTGGAAGGAGACTACAAAGGTGTTGTTCTGCAGAGCCAATTGCCAACTCTTGATTTCCTAAATGGAAGTTTTGTGGCTGAGGTTTACGGTGAGTACTAGATAAAACCCAATTGCGTTTTATCGAATCTATATTCATTTACTTTCTGTTTTAAATTTATGGGACCTGGTGTGGTTTCATAGGTGGATAAGTATTTAAAACCAATACGTGTCAATAGTTTGTTGGGCGCAGGGTTTTCTGCAAACGGCGTACACCTCAAATATTTTAAATCCAGAATATTAAAAAATAACGGGATCGCCTTTTTTAATAAGATCTCACCAAATCCTCTTTGACGAAAGTCAGAAGACCAAATGTGCAGATGCATCAATCCGGATTCTCCATACACCAATTCATTCACATTATTATGACCGATGGGTGATGATTTATATTTCCAGATTAAGACAAACCCCTTTGCTTGCGTAACATGTGTTTCTAACTGTCGATGTAGCATTTCTGAAAACTGCGTGGATGAGGGCATTTTACTAGGATCAGCGCCCATGGCTAGTAACTGATCATCACTTCGGCTTGCCCAATAATTGACGATAAAAGGAATTTCTGAAGCCACCATTGGTTCTACTTCGAAGTCGGAGTTTTTTATCATGAAAATATAATATGGGTTAAAATCAGCATTGACAATAATACCCAACCAAAGATTTTTACTTCTTTTTTCGCTTTCGCGAATAAGTCAATGCGTAATCCATTTTGGTAACTGGCCCAATAAATAATCTTAAGACCGATAAAGATGACAAAGAAAGCCCTAACGAAATAATTTAAATCTGGTACAAACTCTTTTATTAATATGTTAATTGGAATCGTGCAAACAAAAGCAATGATCGTCGCCGTGCGATTTGGAATCAAAAGGTAAGCGGCCGAACAAATCAAGACAACTATACCACAGTTGATATAATACCTCAGTTCATTCAAAGTATGTGTGAAGGCGGCATCAGGATTTTCGAATTTAAGGTATAACAGAATTAGCCCCATCGTCACACCCGTGAGTAAGCTTACCAGAATCATTTTGCGTCCTGCCGAAACGGTTTCTTTGTCCGACGCTTCTATGTTTAAATAGGTTTTGTAAATATCAATGGACCACAGTGTAGCTAGAGAATTAAATGTCGAATCGACGGTACTCATTAATGAGGCAAACAAGGCACACAAGATGATCCCTTTGAGTCCAATCGGTAAATAGGTCTTTACAAGATATGGAAACGCCATGTCTGGTTCAGCCAGTCCATTTTTTCCTAGAATACCTACTAAGGCAATGCCCGGAATAACAATCAAAACAGCCATAACAAATTTCATTAATCCGCCAGTCATTAACCCAATCTGCGCTTCTCTTAAACTCTTGGCAGCCAGTGATCTTTGCATAATGGTTTGATTAGCACACCAGTAATTAATGTTTAAGAAAAACAAACCTAACATATGCGTCCAAGGCAAAGTCGGATGATCTGCGGGTAAATGAAGGTGCATCAACTCAGGCGTCTTATTATATAATTCAGACCATCCGCCCAGGTGATGAATGGAAACAAACAAGACCACAAAACCTCCAATTAGTAAGATAGAGAATTGGATGATGTCCGTTTTAACCACCGCGGCTAATCCTCCTAAATAGGTATAAATGGCTGAGAAAACACCCAGGCCAATAATCAAAATGCCTATTCTTATGATGCGATCTTCACTAATAATACTGAGGTATTCTTCGAATACCAGATCGGCTGCATAAGCTCCCCAGAACAAGGCAGCACCTAAAGTGATGGTGGAGAATATAGCAATGTTAGAAATAGAATATAACAAGGCCACTTTTGGTCCCATTCGGCTTTTAATAAACTGTGTAACAGTCATTATTTTTTCCCGTAAATACATCGGCACAAAAATGAAAGCGGCCAATAAGATTCCTTGAACCGCATTGATCTCAAGGCTCGCTTGTGCTAGACCAAAAAGATAGGCTGAACCCATCATGCCGAGGAATTGATACCCATTAATATTTGTGGCGATGGTTGAAAGAGCAATCGAGGGCCATCTTAATTGTCGCGAACTCATAAAATATTCTTCTACAGAAACATCTTTGGAAGATCTTCCACTAAGGGCTACCAAAAAAATGATGGCAAAATAGGCGATGACGATTACTAGATCGAGCATTATTTTCTTTTAGCTAATCCTAAAGGAGTTAAAGGTGTCGAAGCGGGCTTTCTCCCTTGTGCGATCGGCATTGATATATTTTTTAATCGAGGTAAAACGTATTTGGCAAATAGTGCGCACTCTTCATCATGAGGATAACCCGAAAAGATAAAAGCACGAATGCCCATCTTCTGATAGGTCATTATTTTATTGTAGACTTGATCGGGATCTCCAACAATAGCAGCACCACATCCAGATCTAGCACGGCCAATACCGGTCCATAAATTTTCTTCTACAAAGCCATCATTATCGGATTGGGACCTCATGTCAGCTTGTCGAGAAACTCCGTATGATTTTGCATCTTGAGCGCGCTCCCTAATTTCTTGACCTCTCGTGTCGTCGACATGGCTCATAAGTTTTTTGGCGGCTTCTTTAGCTTCTGATTCCGTTTCTCTTACGATGACATGGATGCGTAATCCAAAATCTAGATCTCTATGATAAGTCGCTGCTTTAGTACTCATATTTGACATGAGTTCGCGTAAGCGCGAAATGGTTTCTGGCCACATGAGATAAACATCACAATGCTTTGCACATAACTCTACTGCAGGTGGCGAATATCCTCCGAAATAAAGCAAGGGCCCTCCGTTTTGTTGGTAGGGCTTTACCGGAGCTGTGTTGTTTAGTTTGATTTTATAATGTTCTCCTTCAAAGTCAATATAATCTTGAGTCCATCCTTGTTTTAGAATTTCGATGACTTCTTCGGATCTCTTATATCGAAAAGCTGATTCTTCTTTAAGTCCAGGTAGATCGGATGAAATAATGTTTATAGTTAATCTTCCCTCAAGCATATGATCTAAGGTGGCGATCGTACGTCCTAACATGGGAGGATGTAATTCTCCACAGCGAACAGCAGCGAGAAGATTTATTTTAGATGTTAGTGGCGCTAAACCCGCAACGAAACTTAAAGTGTCTTGTCCAACTTGAAAAGACGATGGACAAAGAACATTCTGAAAACCTAATTTTTCTGCTTTCCGAACGATGTTTGAGCAGTTTGTCCAACTGCTTTTGTAATGGTCATCGTGTGCTCCTAAAAAGCGATCATCTCCATTACATAAAGGAGCAAACCACGAAATCTCCGCGCCGTCTAGCTTTTCGGATCGAATTGGTATGGGTGTAGTCATCGTCCTAAAATAAGAAGTTGAATACGATTATAGAAATGACTTATTCAAAGCTTAATGTTCTCATAGGGTTATTTACAAATTGTAAAAAAGATTTTGCTAGTGTTTACCTATTGTTGAATTTATCGAAAGTCAAGCAAGTTAGATTTGGTCAAAAGTCAAAACAATGAAAAATCTAATTCTTTTCTGTCTAGTGGTTTTTGGTTTAAGTAGCTGTGTAAATAAGACGATTTATTATACCCCAATGAGTTCGGCCGATATGGATTTAGAACATAAAAATGATGTCAAGGCCTCTGTTAAATTTATTGACGCTTCCGACGAAAGTAATTATCAGAAGCATAGCCGAAGTCAGTGGGAAGGATCCGTGATGTGGTCACCGAAAGAGAATATTGGTTTGTCGGCAAGGTCAATGCGTTATTCGGAAGCATACACAGAGACACATGTGGATGGATGGACCGTATTTGATATTCCGTATAATGAGAGTTTCAATTTTAAACAGAGATTGATTTATAGTGAAGTGGGTGTTGGATATTACGAACTGCTGGATAATAACTGGCGATTTAATACCAGTATTTCGTTGGGTGCTGGATCTTCTAATTTACGTGAATCTATACATGGTCGGTTAGAGTATAAGTATCGAAAAATGGGGTTGCACGGAACTGTGGCTAAATCTTGGAATCGATTCGAAATGGGTTCGAGCTTATCCTTTTCTTCCATCGATTATTATCACGTGCGCAATCAGTTTAGTGAGCGATTTTATGATCGTGGAGAATATTTAAATGAGATTGGAGTACAGACCCTGGTCGAACGTTCTTTGTTCTTTACGTTTAAGACGTCTGCCGTGGACACAAAGTTTGAATTTGGTAAAAGTTCGAGTATGACTAATTCTGACTTTCGTCAAAATAATGACTTTGTATCGGTGGGATTGGTTTTCGATTTAGATCGAATGTTGTATGGCCAAAATAAATAAAACACCTTCTTGTCAATTTAAGATCAATCGTTTTAGAAATATTAAATTTTTTACACATGAAAAAATCAATAACTATTTTATGCTTCTTATGCACTCTATCGGGTAGTATTTTAAAAGCGCAGACTGAGAAAGGAAAATTTATCACAGGTTTATCATCGACAATTAATTTAACTGGTGGTGAATCAAATTTATTCGGAACTGGTTTTTCGAC
>JAHDBE010000198.1:0-346 GCA_020630555.1 Saprospiraceae bacterium | reverse complement strand
AGTGATAGAGACTCAAAAACAAACTAAGATTAATCTTCAACCGCAGGTGGGATACTTTGTTATGGATAACTTGGCTGTCGGTCTTGATTTGAATTTGGCATATTCGACTATTAAGGATGATTTGACCACCGAGAATTTTCTTTATAGCGCCGGTCCTTTTGTAAGGTATTATTTTCCAAGCTCTAAAGTATTGCCATATGTAGGGTTACGTGGATCTCTTGGGTCGATTAATAGAAAAGTTGACGGAGGAATTTATGCGGATTGGGAATCTAGTACTGCTATCCGGTCCTATGGTTTAGATTTAGGATTAGCTGCTCCATTGGGTGAAAAAGTAACTCTTGATGTT
>JAHDBE010000197.1 GCA_020630555.1 Saprospiraceae bacterium | reverse complement strand
ATTCAAGAATGCGGCTTGAATAAAAATTAAAAAGCACGCTAAAATTTGTTCAGTTAAACAAGATAGATTTAATGCAAAAAAGAAATTAGTAAGGACTCCATCAGTAGTACTGGGCTCAAAACAAACGGGATTCAATAAAAAATTGATGCGTAATAAAACACAATATGGAAATAGCAAAAGACTATTTACGAATAAATTTTTCTTGAAAATCGCGATCAAAGTTCAACTAAATTGAGCGCATCAAAGGTATTAGATTCAAAATAATAAAACGAATCACAAATTAAAAACAAAGGCCCAATCACTGCTGTTTTATTAGAAAGGCGCACCCAAGAATTCTTGTATCTTGCGTCAACATTTATTGAGCGACACATATTATGGCGTCTATAAAGGATATCAGAAAACCCATTGAAAAAGAACTGAAGCAATTCGAGGTGCATTTTAAAAATGCCATGAAAAGCAAGACGCCCCTTTTAGATAAAATCACATATTATATTGTTCAAAGAAAAGGAAAACAGGTTAGGCCCATGTTTGTTTTTCTAAGTGCTAGAATGTGTGGAGAGGTCAATGACACAAGCTACATAGCTGCATCCTTAGTAGAATTACTGCATACTGCGACTTTAGTTCATGATGATGTAGTAGATGATGCAGATAAAAGGAGAGGATTTTTTAGCATTAATGCTTTATGGAAAAACAAGATTGCTGTTTTAGTAGGTGATTACCTATTATCAAAAGGATTACTAATCGCTCTAAACAACAACAAATTTCATTTATTAAAAATATTGTCCACGGCTGTGGAGGCCATGAGCGAGGGCGAATTATTACAAATTGAAAAAGCCAGAAGACTGGACATAAAAGAAGAGGTTTACTTTCAAATAATCAAACAAAAAACCGCTTCGCTAATTGCAGCTGCATGTCAATCGGGAGCCGCTTCTGTAACGGATGATAAGGATGTTGAAGAAAGACTTAGATTATTTGGAGAAACTATTGGAATTGCGTTTCAGATAAAAGATGATCTTTTTGATTATGGCACCGATGATGTCGGTAAACCATTAGGTATCGATATCAAAGAGCAAAAAATGACCTTACCTCTTATTCATGCCTTAAGTAATGCGACTTCATCTGAAAAAAGGATGGTCATTAATTATATCAAGAAAGACAGTAAAAACGAGAGAAAGATAAAAGAGATTGTTGATTTTGTTAAAGCCAAAGGCGGCTTAAAATACGCCAGCGAAAAAATGCATGAGTATCGAAAAAGGGCATTAGAAATTCTATCTGATTTTCCCGAATCTGATGGAAAAACATCTATGATGCAATTAGTGGACTACGTTATAGATCGAAAAAAGTAATTAAAGATTTACTCTTTCGATTTGCGCACCGACGGCTCTTAATCTTTCATCTATTTTCTGATATCCGCGATCGATCTGATTGATGTTATGAATAGTACTCGGAGTTTTTGCAGAAAGGGCGGCTATTAATAATGACACTCCCGCTCTGATATCTGGAGAAGTCATCGTAATTCCTCGAAGCTGATGTTTCCTTTCTAAACCAATTACGGTGGCCCGATGTGGATCGCATAATATAATTTGAGCGCCCATGTCGATTAATTTATCAACAAAAAATAAGCGACTTTCAAACATTTTCTGATGTATTAAAACGCTTCCCTTGGCTTGGGTGGCTACAACCAAAACGATACTTAAAAGGTCAGGTGTAAACCCTGGCCACGGTGAATCATAAATTGTCAAAATGGATCCATCTATAAAATTCTGAATTTCATAAAGATCCTGTTGGTGTACAATAATATCATCATTATCGAAAGATAGTTCGATCCCTAATTTTTGAAAAACTGAAGGAATGTTTCCAAGCATATCAATTCGACAATCCTTAATTCTTAAGGACGATTGTGTCATTGCTGCCATTCCAATAAAACTACCGATCTCTATCATATCAGGTAAAACTTTGTGAGTAGTACCTCCTAATTGACCAACACCTTCTATGATAAGCATATTAGAGCCGATCCCAGAAATATTCGCTCCCATTCGATTGAGCATTTTGGATAGTTGTTGGAGATAGGGTTCGCACGCAGCATTATAAATGGTTGTTTTTCCTTCAGCCAAAGCTGCCGCCATTAAGACATTGGCAGTTCCTGTAACGGAAATTTCTTCCATTAAAATATAGGTTCCTTTTAATTGTTCGGATTGTAATGAAAACTGATTGTTCTTTTCATCATAGTTAAATTCGGCACCCAATTTCTGCAAACCAATGAGGTGTGTATCTATTCTTCGTCTTCCAATTTTATCACCCCCTGGTGTGGGACGAAAAGCTTTTCCAAAACGGGCAAGAAGAGGGCCAATTAACATAACCGATCCTCTAATTTTTCGTGCATCTTCCTGGTAAGATTCAGATGCGAAATACTCCAGATCTATATCATCTGCTTTAAAGCTATAGTCATTGGAGCTGTGTTTAGTGACTTTAACTCCAAGTCCTTTTAAAAGGCTAATTAGTCGTCTAACATCGACAATATCTGGAACATTATTAATGGTGACCTCCTCTGGAGTGAGCATAACGGCACACAAAATCTGTAAAGCTTCATTTTTAGCTCCTTGTGGGGTGAGTTCGCCCGACAATTGAGCATTACCTTGTACTTTAAAACATTGACTCGCCATGATATAGAATTAAATAAAAAAAGGGTGCAAACATTTCATTTACACCCTCTAATATATTAATTATAATTCTAATATCACTTTCGTCTTTGTCTTCTTCCTCCTTTTTTAAACCCTCCTCTTGTATTCTTTCTACTATGGCGTTTTGGCTTTTTAATATGACTACTTAATCCATCTAAACGTGCACCTTCTTTTAATACGAGCTGTCCATCGGACATGGCTTGCAAATCATTAATAATATTTTCATCACTGACATAATGATCTGAATTCCAATTTCTGTACGCCAATTTCATAAAGGATCCAATGACTTCTACGAATCCCTCTTTTTTAGGTCCCTCTTCCATTGCCATTGCTTTGGCAATCATAGTTTGTACATTGACTCCATAGTGTCTGAACTTTCTATTTTCTTCTGGATAATCCATAGCATCTGGAAACCATTCTACTGCTTTCTCAGGAATCTCACCATTTGGAGGCACAACATCTAATTCATATTCACCAATTTGAAATACATGTTTCCATAATTTTTCCCTGTATTCAAGAACATTCTTGTTCTGAGGGTTCATCTGATGCATTAAGTTGACTACCCGCTCTACAAAAGCCTGCCGCTCTTCTTTATTTTCAATAGTCTTAGCGTGTTTGACTAACTTTTGAACATTTCTACCATACTCTGGCATGATTAACTGCTCCCGACTGGAATTATATTCCATCGTATTCATCTCTTCCATATTATTCTACGGTTACTGATTTTGCTAAATTTCTTGGCTGGTCTACATCGCAGCCACGCATAACAGCTATGTGATATGCTAATAGTTGAAGCGGAATGACACTCAATAATGGTGTTAATGGTTCTTCCGTTTCCGGAATTTCAATAGTAAAATCAGCCATTTCCTTAATGGCTGTATCCCCTTCTGTCACAATCGCAATGACAATTCCTTTTCTTGCTTTTACCTCTTGGATGTTGCTTACAATTTTCTCGTAAGCACTCTTATTGGTCGCAATTACGATAACTGGCATGTACATATCAATCAAGGCAATGGGACCATGTTTCATCTCTGCAGCTGGGTATCCTTCTGCATGGATATAAGAAATCTCCTTTAATTTTAAAGCACCTTCTAAGGCAACTGGAAAGTTATATCCTCGGCCTAAATAAAGTGCGTTTTGTGCATTCTTTATCTCACCTGCAATAAATCGTATTTGTTCGTTTAACTCAAGAACACGTTCTACCTTTTTTGGTATATGCTCTAATGCGGTCAATAATTGTCTAAAATAACCTTCAGAGATTACACCTCTTTTATGACCTAAGTCAAGGGCCATCAAGGTTAAAACAACAAGTTGACTTGTAAATGCCTTAGTAGATGCCACGCCTATCTCTGGTCCGGCATGAGTATATGAACCACAATGTGTAAGTCTAGCAATAGAGGAACCAACTACATTTACGATACCATATATTAAGGCGCCTTTATCTTTTGCCATTTCAAGTGCCGCTAAGGTATCTGCAGTCTCTCCAGATTGGGACAATGCTATGACCACATCATCATTATGAATTATCGGGTTTCTATATCTTAATTCTGAAGCATATTCGACTTCTACAGGAATTCTAGCCAATTCTTCAAATAAATACTCTGCTATCATTCCAGCATGCCAAGAAGTACCGCAAGCCGCGATTATAAATCTCTTAGCATTGGTCATTCTCTTTATGTGTTCAGACATTCCACCGACAACAACCCATCCTTCTTCAGACGAGATTCTTCCACGCATACTTTCCCATATGGTTTCAGATTGCTGATAGATTTCTTTTAACATAAAGTGATCATACCCCCCTTTTTCTAACTCCTCAAGCTTTAGATCCAGCTCCTGTACTTTTGGCTCCTGTATTTGATTATCTATCGTTTTCACGGTAAAATTTCCATCTCTAGTGACAGTGACTATTTCCTCATCATTGAGATAGATTACCTTATTCGTGTATTTTATAATTGGTGAGGCATCCGAAGCCAAAAAGTATTCCTTATCACCGATACCCAAAACAAGTGGACTTGATTTTCGAGCGCCTACTAATTTTGAAGGATCATTTTTATCAGCCACAACTATAGCATAGGCACCTACAGCTTTTTTTAGCGCTTTCCTAACAGCCTCCTCTAAAGGTAAATCGTCTCGCTTCTGATATTCTTCGATTAGATGTACAAGTACCTCGGTATCGGTGTCACTTACAAATCGATGCCCTAGTTCTTCTAGCGCTTTTTTCAATGTGGCATAATTCTCAATAATTCCGTTATGCACCAGCGAAAGTCGGCTATTTCCAGAGTTATGAGGATGCGCATTGACATCATTAGGTGCACCATGGGTGGCCCATCGAGTATGACCAATTCCAAGGGTACCGTCAATATTTTTTCCTTCAGCCTCTTTTTCGAGGTCTAGAACTTTTCCTTTTTTCTTGTAGGTGTGTAAATCTCCATTAACCAGAGATATTCCAGCTGAGTCATAACCGCGATATTCCAGCCTTTTAAGCCCCTCAATTATAATTGGATAAGCTTGTTTAGGCCCAATGTACGCAACAATTCCACACATGTTTTAGATCTTTAATTCTTAGTAAACGCCAATTTAAATTTCAATGGATACATTGAATGTTCTGGTCCATACATTACTGTCCGGGCTGGTGTTTGTGAAGGGTTTAATGACGTTAAGTAAATTTCCGTTTTGTTCGTTGGATCATCGAACATTGCTTTTACGAAATTTGTCACATTCATCTTGTAACGTCTAAGTACCATTCCATTTTCATCGACTGATCTTAGACTTCCGTCAAAAACCTCTGTATAAGATAATACAATATCCTC
>JAHDBE010000196.1 GCA_020630555.1 Saprospiraceae bacterium | reverse complement strand
ATTTTGCCTTTTGGACTGCTAAAAGTTATAAGGTGCTTGTCAAATCCGTACGGATATTTTTCTTTAATCTGGAATAGAATTTCCGTAGGGACTTTAGAAAAGTCCTTGATTACTCGAGGCTTGCTCATGGTGTGTAGTTTTCTTTATTAAAAATTGACTAATATTTAGTCTTATCACATAGAACTATTTACATATTAAATAATTCTACATGTAAAGAAATAAGGCTTTTTTGAAAAATCAAAAAAGGGGAAGGTTTTTTTTGTTAAAATTTCGAAGAATCTACTTCAAATACTGCTGCATGTTTTTTATATCGCTCTCAATCTGACTAGCGACAAGTTTGTAAGCGACGAGAAATTGCTCGTTAGTAGATTCAACTTTAGCGGCGGATTTATTGATGTTGCCTTTGATGTTTTCGAGTTTCTTTTGAGAGGCTTCGATCTGTTTTTGAAGTTTTTCGATTTGTGCTTTTTTATCTTTTATACCTTGTTCGAGTTGCTTGATCTCATTTTCCTTGCCTGTGATTTGCTTTTGCTTTTGATTTTGTAGGGCCTGATTAAACTTTGACCTTTCCTTGTTGAGCACTTTTAAATAGTGATTGGCACTTGAGACTAGTTTAGTAGGTGTAGCACCCATGGTTTTGGCCATCGCAAATGCAGACTGGTATTGCGTGGATTCATCCATGTCCATTTTTGACAGGGACTGTAAAGACTGTTTGTATTCGAGGTAGTCAAAACCATCTAGATTATTGGCTTCGATGGCTTTCATCAACACATCTACAAATTTACTGTCGGTTTTAGCATTTGATACATCAATGGAATCTAAGTCGACAGGAGTATTGTCCACAGGTGTCGGCGTATCCGTCTGGACTTTAGGGGCTTCCTTTTTTGGTGCTGATTTATCTTCTTCAATAAATAGACCTTTTATTTTATCAAACATGCTCATGACGTAAAATTTGAACTTTGAATTTACGAATTCTAAAAAGTCATTCCATTCCCGAAAGGGAAAAAGACTTAAATTTAGCCGTCTCAAGGAGCCATATGATAGAACATCGAACAAAAAAAAGAGTCAGATACGGAGAAACCGACAAAATGGGTTATCTCTACTATGGTCATTATGCAAGTTTATATGAAATTGGTCGTACCGAAATGATTCGTGACTTAGTGATGCCGTATGCAGATCTAGAAAACAAATACGGATTAATGATGCCCGTTTTAAAACTCGAATGTCGCTATTTGAGACCTGCTCTTTATGATGATCATTTGACAATTTTGACCCGACTTCCAGAGCTCCCAGGAAAATTAATTTACTTCGATCACGAGATATATAATCAAAAAGAAGAGTTGCTAAACACGGGAAAGACTACACTTTTCTTTGTGGATATGAAAACGAATAAACGCGTTTCGACACCTTCTTATATTCTAGATCCTCTAAAAGAGTCGTTTTGAGTTTGCGCCAAAGGATCGAGAATTTAGAATTAGTCAAGTCAATTGTTAGACTGACAAAAGAGTATTCTCTTCCAGGATTTGGGGGTGTGCCGATCTATAATGTTGTCCGATTTATTTACGAAGAGTTGCAAGAGGATACAATTACTATGCGTGCTAATGCGGCGGCTTACAATTTCTTTTTGTCATTATTTCCTGCGATCATTTTCATCTTTACGTTATTACCGCTTTTTCCATTTTCAGCAAATTTTCAGGTAACCCTCGAAAATGCGATCAAAGAATTTTTACCTGTTTCGGCCCATGCTTATTTGTTTGAAGTGGTAAATGGTATTTTGGGAATTAAGCGAGAAGGATTGCTGTCTATCGGTTTCTTTTTAGCCTTAATATTTTCGACAGGAGGTATGTTAACTCTCATGGATGGTTTTGACAAATCTTATGAATCCACATTTAAAAAAAGGAGTTGGTTACGAAAAAGGTTAGTGGCCATGGCAATGACATGTTTGTTGGTAGGATTGATGATTGTCTCCATTTTACTGATTATCCTAAGTGGACAAATATTAGGTTCGCTATTTAACTATTTCGAGATTAATCAATACGCAGGATATGCCATATTGTTTTTTAGGTGGGTGTTTGTGTTGCTTATGTTTTATTCTGTGATCACCACCATTTATCGTTACGGTCCCTCCATGAAGCGAAGAATTACGCTATTCAACCCTGGCGCAACGTTAGCCACTTTATTATCGATTGTGAGTTCGCTTTTATTTGCTTACTTCGTAAATAATTTCGGTCGTTATAACGAGATTTATGGATCGATAGGAGCGTTGATTGCACTATTGATTTGGATTCAAATAAATGCCTTTATCCTTATCGCAGGCTACGAACTTAATGCAAGTATTGAAGTCAATAAGGATATTTTAAAATCAGATTAATGAAACTATTAGCCAGTTTATTTTTATTCGTTATCGCAGGTTCATGTATAGCTCAAGATTTTTCAAGCATAGATAAAAAAGCACTTGAGCAAGATTATTCTGAGGATTACCAGGCTGTCGCCAATGCTTTAGTTGATCCATACACAGATGATGTTTCAAAAGCACGTGCTATTTATACATGGATTGCTAACAATATCGAATACGATTTTAAGCGTCTTGAAGAATTTAAGAAAACCGGAAAAAGAAATAAAACGCAATACAGTTTTACAAGTGAGCAGGAGCGCTTGGATGCATTAGACGCCATAGCTGAAAAGTCCATTAAAAAGACCCTCAAAGAGAAAAAAGGAGTTTGTGAAGATTTTTCGAGGATTTACAAAGCCATGTGTGAAGAGGTAGGATTAGAATGTGTTTTTATAACTGGTTTTGGTCGTTTTTCACCAAATAACATTGGTAAAGTTCATAATCGTGGGAACCACGCTTGGAATGCTGTGAAGATTAATGGGGAATGGGAACTTATGGATGTCACTTGGTCTACAGGTATGGGACGAAAAGAAGATTATGGAAATGGCTTCTTCATGGTAAAGCCTGAATCTTTTATTCTTTCTCATTATCCAGATGAGGAGACATGGCAGTTATTGGATACGCCAGTTTCTAAGGAAGTATTTGCAAATTCTGCTTTTCCCTACTATGGTTTTGTAAAATATCAAGGCGAACTCATCGAACCGAGCGATGGCAAAGTGAGTAAGAAAGGAAAACTTTCGGTCAAATTGTCAATAGGAAACATTCAATCGGTTCACTTTATTAGAGGGAAGAAACCCATAAAAATAAAACCAAAAGTCGATGGAGATATTTACATTTTCGATTTATCCAAAATTACCATTCGTGGCGATGCCACCATCGCTGTCAGTCAAGGAAGAAAATTAGAACCAGTAATTGGTTTTAAGGTTAAATAAGGTTTGTTACTTTGACATTGCCCTGAAGTAACCAAAACTCTAGACTCTTGAAATGCTGGACTGCAATGCATGCACCCGCACCCATAACAAGCGTCGTGGCTAACCCTTTATTTGAGTTATTATGGTTGATTTAATTATTGTAATGATGCAAAAAAGAAGCGTGAGGAAAATCTGTAATGGTGGGTGCGGGTGCCGCCTTAGCAGCTGAGCGTTATTACAGACAAGAATTTTTTCAATCCCACCCGCAAGGTTTACTTGCGGCTCCTTCATTAACAATCTTCGATTGTTACTTCATTCAGTCGTGTTTTTTTTTCGACTGAAAAAAATGAAGAATCACATTTGGGACAATGCCAAAGTAACAATCCAAATTTCAATTAAATACAATTGATTTACTCACCCCATCGATACCCACCACTATCAAATCCTGCGAGATCAAGAACACGATCAGTTACTGTTCTTACGATTTCGTCTCGAGTCTTAGGATTGGAATAAAAAGAAGGGGTGGCTGGGCAAATGATTCCTCCGGCTTCTGTAATCGTGGTCATGTTTCGAAGGTGGATGAGATTGTATGGAGCCTCTCTTGGGACGACGATCAACTTACGTCTTTCTTTTAGAATAACATCTGCGGCTCTGCTAGTTAAGTCATTAGAGACTCCAGAGGCAATTCTCCCGATGAGTCCCATTGACGAGGGACACACAATCATGGTATCGTAGCGCGCAGAGCCAGATGCAAAGGGAGCATTAAAATCCATTTTATGATAAAAATCAAATGGCCAGTCTTCTTTCTTGAATGGTCCAATCTCCAACTCCCAATTGATAATCGCATTGTCTGACATGACGACACCAATAATAGGTTTTGGATCCATATTGGCGAAAGCCTTAAAAAGTTCGTAAGCATAGACTGAACCACTCGAACCCCCAAGGGCTAAAACTATTTTTCGCTGAGACATATTAATGGAACAACAAAAATGATACTATGTTTTTTCAAGCACTTCGGCTACCACAAAAATGCTTCCTAAAACCAGCACCATATCTTTTCGTCCGGCAGCCCTCTTAGCAAAGGAAAATGCACGACGTACGCTAGAATAGTCATTCCCCTGAAGTCCGTATGAAGAGGCTGTTTTTTTGAGCTCGACTCGATGTAAAGCTCTTGGAATGTTGGCTTGACAGAAGTAGTATTTGGCTTTCTTTGGAAACTGTTTTAAGACACTTAGGTCCTTATCCGAAACAAAGCCCATGACGATGTGAAGTTGGTCGTATTGATAATTTCTTAAGGCTTCAAACACCGTATTTAACCCAGCTTCATTGTGTGCGCTGTCCAGAATTACTTTTGGTTGATTTTGAAGTGTTTGCCATCGACCCATGTACTTTACTTCAGAAGGCATGTTTTTTACGGCTTTCGCCAATGCTTTTTGAGGGACAACTGGAATTAAAGATTTCGATTCTAATACCTGAATGGCAGCTAAGGAAGTCCGTAAGTTTTTTTGTAGATAGATCATTTCGGGTAGGGGAGAAATAAACCGTTTATCTTTCAATTCGATTTTATCCTCTAACTTTTTACTTAGTTTATCTGCTCGAAATAATTTAGAATTTTCACTTTTCGCTTTTGATTCGAAAATAGTAAACACCTCCTTTTGATATTCACCAATCACCACAGGGGTATCTTTTTTTATGATGCCCGCTTTTTCCCCAGCAATGGCTTCCAAGGTATTGCCAAGCATATGCATATGGTCAAAACTGATATTAGTTATGATGCTTAACCATGGTGTTATAACATTAGTGCTATCAAGTCTGCCACCTAAGCCTGTTTCTATCACTGCCACATCTACGTCTTCTTCATGAAAATGTTCAAAAGCCATAGCGACCGTTAGTTCGAAGAAAGAAGCGGGTACTTTTGATAAACTCTTTTTGATTCGACCGGTGAAGTTCACCACCTTTTTTTTCGAGATGTACGCTCCATTAACTTTTATGCGTTCTCTGAAATCAACATAATGGGGGGAAGTATACAAGCCCACTTTTAACCCAATAGACATTAAAATCGACGCTAAATAATGTGCAGTGGAGCCTTTTCCATTAGTTCCGGCAATATGGATACTCGGAAATTTGTCTTGAGGATTATCTAAATAATCTAACAGTGCTTAAATGTTGTTTAGATCCTTTTTAAAAGC
>JAHDBE010000013.1:27942-31601 GCA_020630555.1 Saprospiraceae bacterium | reverse complement strand
CCGACCTAGCTGTACTTTTTGCTCGGTTAGAGCATTATCTTCTGGAATAAGCGGTGGTGGAAAACCAGGTACATTTAATACATATGGCGTTTCATCCAACTCTATTTCTGGTCCTGTCGTGGTAGGTTCGTCTTCATTACAAGCTAAAAAGCTAATTACAAAACAAATAAGTATAACTATCCTGAATTTCATGACTGCTAATTTATTCCTTGAAAAGTGGATTACTAGTAAAATGATGATCTGTCAGACTGTGCAAAAAAAGTATCAGATTTTTCTTTTCAGTTTCTGAGATTTCGAATCCTTGAATACGAGGATCCTGATTTATATGTCCATTAGCCCCTTGACTATAGTGATCTATGACTTCCGTCAATGTTTCCATAGATCCATCGTGCATATACGGTGCGCTAAGACCAATATTTCTTAAAGTAGGAACTTTAAAAACTCCTTTATCCTCAGGGTTTCCAGTTAACCTAAATCTTCCCTCATCTTCATATTCTGTATAAAGTCCATTATTTAATAATCCGTAATTGGTAAAATCAAACCCCGAATGGCAAGAACCACATGCTAATTTCTCACTGAAGAACAATTCCATTCCTTGCTTTTCCTCGTTACCGAAACCAGGGAAAAACCCTTGAGTTAAATACAAGTCATATGGTGATTTTCCACTTATTAAACTCCGTTCAAAATTGGCTAAGGCTCTTGTAATGACGTATGAATCTGGAAGTCGACCATAAGCCTCTAGACTTTCTTTGACGTAAGTCGAATCCTTATTTAATTCTTCGGCAATGGCTACTATGTTATGATTAAATTCATCGTGCTCCTGAATAGGAATGAGTACCTGCATCTCTAATGTGGATATACCACCTTCTCGTGTATAATAGGGATGAAATGCCACATTAGCCAAGCTTGGTGCATTTCTTCTACCGATTAAATTGTTTGCACCTATCGATTTAGTTTTATCATCCGCAAAGGCTAAATCAGGACGATGACAACTGGCGCAACTAATGCTATTATCTATCGATAAGATCGGATCATAAAACAAGCGCTTTCCTAGTTGCCATCGTTCTAAACTAAAATTATTATCCTCAGGATACTCTATTTCAGGAAAATGCATAGGAATCTCACCTAGAGTTTCTTCTAGAGTTATTGGTTCCTCTTTGGCGCAAGCCAAAAAACAAACCAAAAAGAGGATACTATATTTATATGATGAGTGCATTATTTAACCACAATACGCTTCGTAGCTTGCGAATTCTGATTAATTAATTTAGCTAAATAGACTCCCTTTTCTTGTAATGAAAACTGATTATACCCTTCTTTTACATTTTGAGAAAACACTAACTTTCCGTGCACATCGTAAAGCTCAAGTAGAGCATCTTCGGCCGTCTCTAAGTTTATATTTCCATCCAAAGAAGGATTAGGGTAAACAGTAAAATCGATAAGGCTAATCGTGTTATTTGAACTCACAAAACTTCCTGGACTAAAAACATAATCTCTGAAATTTCTTAAGCAAAGTTTAGCTTCTCCGATTTCACCATGACTGATAATACCATCGTTTAACGAAATACCTTCTAGGGCTTTGGCATAATCCGCGTTTACATATATATCGACCTGGTCATCCTGAGTGACTCCTTCAAGAGTAATCTGGGTAGTTGAATAATTTACATCTCCTGTCCCATGAAGTTCAAAAACAGTATTAAAATTAGATCCTGCTGTGCCTTCCATGGCAACAAAACGGTAGCCACCGGCCCAGCCCCAGTGCATTGATGGATTTTTCGGAGCTAATGGATGATCAGAAGGCCACAATGCAGGGTCATCATGATTCACTTCTTCCTCAACACCAATGCCTAAACGAATTCCCTCCAGATTTTCAAAAGTGAATTGCCCTAACTCATAACTTTGATTCAATTCTGGATTGACTAACAACCATAAATCTTCAATCAGGGTTTCGGCACCCCCATCATGGATCAAAGTGATTTGAGACAGATAATATTCTAGACGATTTACCTTAAAATCATTACCTAAATCGTTAGTACCAATTAATTCAGAATCATAAAATTCATCACCAATAAAGTGATTAATGTTTAAAACCACATTTTTTTGAGCATGTATACTGACACTCAAAAAAAGCAGTGCTAGAATGTAAAAGTTATTTTTCATAGCAGTTGTTTTTAACGTAGTTGATAAATAGAAAGAGTTTTAGATTTATAATTAATTATATATAGATAACCATCTTTTGCGATAACATCTGTCGGCTTTGATAATTGATCAATGGTCTGAACAATAGTATCGTTTTCATCTAGAACCAAAACACGATCATTTTCAAAATCTGTAATAAATAGATTGTTCTTTGTGACGAAAATTCCTGTCGCCGCATTCATGCCAAAATCGCTTCCTATCGTCCTAACAAATTCTTTAGATTGGCGATCAAATATTTGAATACGATTATTATAAGCATCGGCCACATATATCAAATTATCTACTAACTGTACATCTGTGGGATAGTGAAATTCTCCATCTGATTTTCCTTTTTTACCAATAATCTCCCATGACTCTCCTGATCCTACAATCACTTGATGGTTATAAAAATCAGCAATTGCCATTTCTCCGTCATCGGCATGCACACCAGCAGGTGCATCAAACTCCACCGAAGCGGTAATTGTGTCTCTTTTACTTCCTTGGATTTTTAATACATGGTCGTTTCCATATTCTGGAATATAAACTATATCTCCGTCCACATCTAAATGCATTGGACGTTCTAGGCCATCGATTTTTAAAAGTACTTGGCCACTTGTGTCCATCTTAATCACCTTGTTATTGTCTCCGTCAGAAATCCATAAATCATCTCCCTCAAAATCCAATCCTATGGGTGCAACTTCACCTAGTGATACTTCTTTATTCAAGACCCAGCTAGCCACCTCTTTTTTACAAGAGGTAGCTAAAAGGGCGATTATTATTAGAAGATTAATTCTCATCTCGATCGTATTGACAACATCCTGGTAAGGCGTCATAAGTGTCTACAGAAGTCCTGTCTAACTCATTATCATGACCTTTTTTTGCTATGGCTTTCGCCAATGCTTTACGGTCCGTACGCTTAGGGTCATACTTAAAGCTTAAGATTTTAGATTTTTTATCCCAACTCGCTTCTGTTACACCATCCACCGAACTCGCCGTTTTTTCTATGCGTGCCTGACACATTCCACAATTACCTTTTACCGACAAAGTCGCGGCCATAAGTTCTGTGCCACTATCTATTTTAGCAGCCATTTTACTTTCTTCTAGGTCACCATTGGCACGCTGAATTTTAGTATGTACAGGGGTATATCCTGCCGCCTCCACTTGTGATTCTACACGTTCTACGGTTAGTGGCTCATCCGAAGGATAAGTAAATGTAAACATGCCATTTTCCATGTTTATGTTGACATCATCTATGCCATCAAATTCTTTGAATTTTTTCTCTAAGCCGTAGGCACAAAATGGACAGCCTAATCCATCTACTTTGATGGTGTAATTATCTTTAGAATCTTGTCCATTCGCCGAAAGGCTCAAGAACAATCCTAATACTATTATACTTAAATATTTCATGTCTCTAATTTTAAATGACAAATCGCGATCCCAAAAAGAGACTCCAATCTCTTTTTTCTCTAATCGACGAAAAGTTT
>JAHDBE010000013.1:19642-27932 GCA_020630555.1 Saprospiraceae bacterium | reverse complement strand
AATTGGACAGACGCCTCTAGAGTCACCCGTCCTTTGGCATACTGGATACCTTGTGCATATAACATTAAAAAATCATCTAATTCGGTAAACCAACTATTCTGATACTCAAAATATAAGTTGATTTGATCGACCGGATAAGAGGGCTTTTTTAAAGGCAATCCAAAGCCTAATTTATAACGCCACTCGTTTTCAAATCCATCGGGAACATGGTTAAAACCCAGTTCTTGACTGATGCCATATTTGATGCTTTCGTAACCTAAAACTAAACCTAAAAAGTTCTGATATTTTCCAGTACTAATACCATCAGCCCCAATTTTTTCCCCAGTACCTATCGTTTGAAGGGTTTTTGCGACTAATCTAAGAGTCTTACCCATTTGATCCTTTCTCCAAAATTGATATTTACCCAATAACTGAATATCTCCAATTCCTGAATATGGATCATATAAGTCTCCTTCAACATCAATGCTTTCCTTGACATAAGGGATGTGGACACCTAATAACATATTGCTTTTAGGTAAATAATGCATCATAAATGGAATAGAGCTAACTGTCCTCTCTTCTAAGTTTCTGACTTCCGTCAATGTTTTGAAAACGATGCGTTTGGCTCCAAGCATAATCGGCTTGTCTCCTGTGATTGGAGGGCCTTGTGCCGATAGTTCTTGGAAACCGATAGTGAGCAAAAAAAATGCTCCAAAAATTATTTTAAAATTCATGATTATACAAATTCATTAGTTCAACAAATAAATTGAACGCTGATCTCGGGCGAGATCATGAATCTGCTAACAACGGAAATTCTGAAACACTATGTGCCTCTCCACAATAAGCGGTGGAGGTCTATAATTTTGAAAACGCGTATTCTTTCGCGAAAGCGGAGTAAAAGAAAAATCCACCTCTGATCTTAGAATACATAAGTCTAAATCACATGTATTGATGTCTAAAAACTGAGAGAGGACCAAATCCGAGTCCATCAATAAAACAGTGCTTTCATTGTGACAACACGGCTTATCCTCTTTAACTATCTTCTTCTTTGAGGCGCAACAAGATTTCATGCTCTTGCTGCTACAGGACATCTTTTTTTCGTGACAATTCGATGCCTTAGAAAAAACACTTATTCCTTTCAGTTCATCCTGACAGAAATGCGCATCCAGTGTTATTCCAGCCGAACTGAAAAACACCAGGAAAGCCAAGCTTAAGGCGACAAATCGATATGTCTTTGAACGAGTCACTTATTAAAAATAACGAGTTATTTCAAAATTTTCAACAACAAAACCTCTTTATTAGTTCTCGCTAGCCTCTTGATTATCAAAGTGTTTCCAACCTTGTGCTTTCAGATCATGTATGTTTCCACCCGTTGTATGTAATTTAATCCCATCCTTGCTATCGATAATTTCGCCGATAATAAATACGCCAGGCATAAAACGCACTTTATCTAGATCTTCTTCTTTTATGGAAAATAATAATTCATAATCTTCACCACCATGTAATGCGGCCGTAATCGGATCCATATTAAAGTCTAAAGCTTTTTTTTCGGTATCTGGATGAATCGGCACTTTTCCCTCTTCTATGAATGCACCTACATTGGATTGTTTACAAATATGAAATAAATCGGAAGCCAGACCGTCCGAAATATCCATCATGGCAGTTGGGACTAATTTATTTTTATAGAAATACTCTATGGCATCTGCTCGAGCTTCAGGTTTAAGTTGGCGTCCGATTAAATAATCTTGAGATTCTAAATCTGGTTGAATCCCAGGATTGCTTAAATAAATCTGCTTTTCTCTCTCTAGAAGTTGTAACCCAAGATATGCCGCTCCTAAATCTCCGGTCACACATAGAATATCACCTGGCGAGGCCCCGCTTCTCAGTGTGAGTTTTTCTGGATCCACCTCTCCTATAGCTGTAATGCTCAAAGTAAGTCCGCTGGGAGATGAGGTGGTATCTCCCCCGACTAAATCTACATTGTAATTTTTACATGCTAGATGTATGCCTTCATATAATGCTTCGACCGCTTCTACGGAGTATCGATTCGTTAAAGCCATAGACACAGTCACTTGTTTTGGTATCGCGTTCATGGCGTAGATATCCGACAAATTAACTACGATACTTTTATATCCTAGGTGCTTAAGAGGACTGTACATCATATCAAAATGAATCCCTTCTACTAACAAATCTGTACTCACCACGGTGTATTTATCACCAAATTTTAATACGGCTGCATCGTCACCTACCCCTTTAATAGAAGAATCGTGTTGAAGTGCAATGTTTTTTGTGACATGATCAATTAATCCAAACTCTCCTAATTCGTTGACATCCGTCCTATTCTCAAAACTGTTAGACATAATTTATTTTTTACTGCGCTTTCGCGAATGTTAATCTGGCTGTAAACTCTTTTTAATACTTCTCCAAAGGCTATTATGTTCTGGAATATTACCTTGAAAATGTAATTTCTCTTTAGTAATTGGATGACGAAATGTCATTTCGTACGCAAATAATCCTATCGAACGGTCCTTGTTAGATCTTCGAGCTCCATACTTAACATCACCCTGAATAGGATAATCAATATGTGCTAACTGTGACCGAATCTGATGGAATTTTCCTGTATTCAATTTTATTTTTAGTACCTGATAATGATTCATCTGCAATAGATGTTCATATTCTAATCGACATTCTGACGAGCCTTTAAAAACAGTATCATTTATGATTGCTTTATGCGTTTTTCCATTCTTTGAAATATGATGAATAAGTTCTCCTTTGCCCAACTTGGGCTCAGCCTTTACTAAAGCCAAATAGGTTTTATGTACACGATCCGCATGAGTTTCTTCTAAAAAAAATTGAGCTGCTGCTTTCTTATGTGCTAATAAGACAAGACCACCTACGGGTCTATCCAAGCGATTACTCAAATGAACATCGTGCTTAAAGTATGCTCCTGCTAATTGATTTAAAGATGTATCCCCTGATTTATCGACCTGTACAGGAATACCAAATGGTTTTTGAACAACACTAAATTGATTGTTCTTTTCTATTATGATATCCGAAAATTTGTCAAACGAAATCATAAATCTTTCTCTATTTCCTCATACTCCGTATACTCCACTTTTTGCTTTTTTTTAGGTTTAGGCATTTCCACAGTCTTTGGACTGCCGTTAATTAAGCGATAAAGGAGAAATAATAACACCCCGACTGTCAGAACCTTTACAATCATCTATCAATAGTTATTGAAAACCAAAGATACGGTGAATCTAATTGAATAGACTTTTTACTAGCAGAATTAGTGTGAGAGTCTAATTCGAATACTATCGAGGGCCTTTAAAATCACGGAATTAGACTAACAGAAAACAAAGTACGAGAAGTTTCGTATTTCTATCGACATAAATACTCCTCTATGTAGGTCCTAAACGTCGAAAAGCCCTTATCTTCGGGACTTGTCAAAGAACTTAGCTTAGTCATTTGGCAAGATTACCTTTAATTCAAACATCTATATGAATTCGTATAAAAAAGCATCGAGATTAACAGGATTAGCGGTCTTTTTGATCTCTTTCATCGTATACTTCATGACAGTCGAGAGAACTGGGAGCTTATGGGATTGTGGTGAATTTATTCTTGGGGCGTACAAACTTCAGGTGGTTCACCCACCTGGTGCCGCGGTATTTGTATTGATCGGTAGAATGTTTACCTGGGTGGCTGAATTAATCAGTGACGATCCGGCTGACATTGCTTTTGCCGTCAATCTAATGTCTGGTCTTTTTTCAGCACTAATGGCAATGCTGGTTGCGTGGATGACCATGATATTTGGAAAGTTGATATTACGGGGACGAGAAGAGGATACTTCCCAAAATGAAAATATACTTCTTAGTGGAGCGGGTCTTGTGGGTGGATTGGCTTCTGCATTTTGTACCTCTATATGGTTCTCGGCTGTGGAAGGAGAGGTTTATTCTATGTCTACATTCTTTACTGCTTTAACTTTATGGGGGGCTGTAAAATGGTATAGTTTACCTGATACCCGAAATAATGATAGATGGTTAGTTTTTGCCGCCTATTCTGCAGGCCTTTCAATAGGTGTCCATTTATTAAGTATTTTGACTTTTCCAGCTATCGCTCTTTTATACTACTTTAAGAAATACAAGAAAGCTTCGCTTATGGGTGGACTTGCTAGTATGGCGATTGGAGCTTTTGCTGTTATTTTCGTCATGAAACTAGTAATTGTAGGTATTCCTACTTTATGGAAAAATATGGAGTTGATGCTTGTCAATGGTATGGGCCTTCCTATCCACTCTGGCATTATTCCGACTATTTTACTTTTAGGATTATTGGCCACTCTACTGTTAAGATATGCTCATAACAAAGGGCTTCACGGTCTACAATTATTGACCATGAGTGCTATTATGGTAGTAATTGGTTTTTCTACACTTGGTGTTGTGGTTATTCGGGCGAACGCGGATACTCCTGTAAATATGAATGTCCCATCTGACGCCACTAGACTGATACCTTATCTAAATAGAGAACAATATGGTGAACGTGCGTTATTGTACGGACCGCATTACGGAGCTCAACCAAGAAATGTAGATCGAGAGGAAAGATTTGGAATCGTCGGTGACAGATACGAGATCGTTGATGTTTGACTACGTGTATAAAAGCTCGGATAAAATTTTCTTTCCTAGAATTGGTCATACAGAATCTGGTCGGCCCGCTCTTCATAAGCAATGGAGAAAATATCTAAATGGCGGAAAAGAACCCCGTGGAAAACCTGGACAAAAATATAATCTAGGGTTCATGTGGCATTATCAAGTAAAGTGGATGTACTTCCGATATTTCATGTGGAACTTTGCCGGAAGGCAAAACGGAAAACAAGGCTATTTTCCATGGGATAAATCGAAAGGTCATTGGGTATCTGGAATTAAATTTATTGACGACGCACGTCTGTATAACAGCGATGAATTTCCTGAAAACCTGAAAACCCAAGCGCATAACACCTATTATTTTTTACCACTAATTTTTGGCCTTATTGGATTGTTCTTTCATTTCTTTAGAAGGGATAAGGAGTTTTTAGCCTTGTTAGTGATGTTCCTTACAACTGGATTAGGTATTATTCTTTATTCTAACCAACCTCCGAACGAACCTAGAGAGCGGGATTATGTTTTAGCTGGATCTTTCTTCACATTTAGTATGTGGATTGGGTTATCTGTCTTAGCTGTTTATAAAGTATTACAGGATAAGGCAAAAATGTCAGGAGTCGCACCAGTAGGAATTGCCATTGCATTGGCGATGAGTGCTCCTCTAATAATGTTATTCCAAAATTTTGACGATCACGATAGAAGCGCTCATTACGCCTCTCGTGATTATGCATCTAACTTCCTTGAAAGCTGTGAAGAAAATGCGATCATTTTTACATATGGTGATAATGATACCTATCCTTTATGGTATGCTCAAGAAGTTGAGGGCATTCGACGAGATGTTCGCGTAGTGAATCTTTCTCTGATTACTGTTGATTGGTATATTGATAAATTACGATCAAAAGTCAATGATTCTGCCCCGATAAAATTATCGCTACCATCCGAAGAGATTCGAGGACGCAAAAGAAATCAATTATTCTTTGTTGATCCTGATGGACCAAATCGACCAGTGAATGTCTTTGATGAAATGGCATTTATTGCTTCCAAAAAGGCAGAATATAATAATCAGTATATCATGCGTTCACGTCGAGTATTTATTCCAATCGACAAAAATAAGGTGCTTGCAAATGGTGTCGTCCCTCAAAGCGATACGGCTAACATTGTAGATCGGATTGATATTAATTTTGGAGGTCCTAACTACATTACTAAAGATCAATTGGCAATCCTTGATGTTATTGCTAATAACATATATGATCGACCTATCTATTTTGCGATTACAAGTAACCCGGACAAACTTCTTGGCCTTCAAGATTATATGGAGATGGAGGGATTAGGTTTGCGTGTTATTCCTGTTAAATCTAAGAGCGATCGAAGTCTTTATATATACGGAAGTGGACGGGTTGATGGAGAGACTGTATATGACAACGTAATGACTAAATGGAAGTGGGGTAATTTTGACCAAGAAGAATGTTATGTCAATTCGAGCTATGGGGCAGAATTACAAGCTATGAAAATGGTCATGTTAAGAACTGCCGCAACTTTAGCAGAAGATCAGAAACTTGAACAAGCTGGGAATCTGGCCGAAAAATATTTTGAAGCTTTTCCAGCGATGAATTTCCCTTATGATTCGAGTATATATCCCTTCATTGAAATATTAATAAAAGCGGGACGTAACGAGGTGGCCAAAAAGCATATTAAAATATTAGCTGAAACCACAGAGCAAAAACTTCGTTTTTACGACAGTTTAGATGATGATGATTTTAGCAGCTTTAGAGATGATTTTGGATATTCCATGAGATCGGCTTCAGATATTCTTAGTGGTTTAGATCAGTTAAATGATGACAATTTTAAATCGGAAATAAGAGATTTAATCGGACAATACGATATTAAAAACATTCAACGCAACTAATATGAATATAGCCATCGGCTGCGACCATGCTGGATATGAATACAAAGAAAAGCTTATAAAGCACTTAGAGAAAAAAGGTTTTTCTATTCAGGATTATGGAACTCACTCTAAAGACTCCGTGGATTATCCGGATTTTGTCCATCCAGTAGCTAAACGTGTATCCTCAGGAAAGAGCAAATTTGGAATATTAATCTGCGGGTCAGGAAATGGAGTTTCTATGACGGCTAATAAGCATAAGAAAATTCGTGCGGCTTTATGCTGGACTACCGAACTGGCTTCTTTAGCTCGACAACATAACAACGCCAACATTTTGTCTATTCCGGCAAGATTTGTGGATCGAAGAACAGCTACTTTAATGGTGAATAAATTTTTATCCACCGATTTTGAAGGCGGTCGTCACAAGCGCCGTGTAAAAAAAATATCTGCTTGTTAATATGAAAATTTTATTTCAACTCATACTGTTTGGATGTATTGGCGTAAGCCTAAACGCTCAATATATTTCGAATATAACTTACCCTGATTCGACGACCGAGCTTTCTCTTGATACGTCTTTGACGGACGTCATGTTAGCGAGTACCATAACGGCTGAGGATTTAAAAAAACACTTAAGCATTTTAGCTTCTGACGAATTTGAAGGTAGAGAAACTGGCGAACCAGGAATAGAATTAGCGGCGGATTATATTTCAAATCACTACGATAGCCTTGGAGTACAAAAAATCGTAGGAGATAGCAGCTATTTCCAAGAAGTGATGTTTACTTGGACAAAATGGGACTATACCGAAATGAATATTAACGGAGAGCGGTATAGACACCTATGGGACTATCTAGCGTTTCCTACGCGTAATCTAAGTTTGGATAGCTTGGTGACGGATGAAGTCGTTTTCTTGGGTTACGGCATCGATGATCCAAACTACAGTGATTACAAAAAAAGAGATGTCGAAGGTAAAGTCATTTTAATCTATGAGGGCGAACCAGCAAAAGACAGCATATCCTGGATCACTAAAACCGATTCGATGTCAAGTTGGACCACAAATATTCAGCGCAAGCTGGATGTGGCTAAAGATAAAGGGGTCAAGTTTGTTCTTATCATTAGTAACGACATTAAAGCCATGCTCTCCGAAAATCGACGGTTTTTGCTTGGGGCGCGGATGGAACTTGGGGATCAAACGAAAAGAGAAATTACAGGTGCGAATCACTGTTACATTAGTACGACCGTAGCGCAAGCAATATGGGGTGACAAACAGAAAAAGGTAATTAAGGCCAGAGATCGTTCTAAAAAGAAAGGCAAAGCTAAAGAAGTCAAATTAGATTCTGATTTTAAGATTTACATGCGTAAAAAATTTAGCACCCTCGCTGGTAAAAATGTCGCTGCCTATTTTGAAGGCACAGATAAAAAAGACGAAATAGTCGTAGTGTCCGCACATATGGATCATATCGGAAAGAGGGGTGATGATGTTTACAACGGTGCAGATGATAATGGCTCCGGAACCAGTAGCGTTCTTGAAATGGTCGAGGCACTTTCCATTGGGGCTAATATGGGTATTAAGCCTCGGAGATCGATTTTATTCCTTAATGTCACTGGAGAAGAAAAAGGATTACTGGGATCGGCTTTTTATGCAGACAACCCATTTTTTGATGTGAAGAATCACGTCGTCAATATAAATGTTGATATGATTGGACGAGTCGATAAAGATCATATGGAGGATCCGAATTATATCTATGTCATCGGCTCAGATAGATTAAGCACAGATTTGCATAAAATAAACGAACA
>JAHDBE010000013.1:17920-19542 GCA_020630555.1 Saprospiraceae bacterium | reverse complement strand
TCTATGTCATCGGCTCAGATAGATTAAGCACAGATTTGCATAAAATAAACGAACATATTAATCACGATCGCTCGAGGTTAATAATGGATTATCGATACAATTCAGAAGATGATCCAAATCGTTTTTACTACCGATCCGATCATTACAATTTTGCGGCAAAAGGAATTCCTGCGATTTTCTTTTTTAGTGGTGTGCATGAAGATTACCACCGTACGACAGACACTGTGGATAAGATTATGTTCGACAAAATGGAAACCATTGCCAGACATATTTTTTATCTCACTTGGGAGCTAGCTAATCGTGAAGAACGAATTGTTGTTGATGGTGAAATAAAATAACTATGAAAAACATCGCAGGTCTTTGTCTCATTATCTTTTCATTTATTTGCTTATCCTGTGATGATGAGGATGCCAGTAACAACATAACTAAAGATGTTCCTTGTATTGAAGGGCAACTCCCCATTGTATTTCTGCATGGAGCATTAGGTTCGGGAGATAACTTCGCCGCACAAGCTTTGAGATTTTCCAGTAATGGCTATTGCAAGGATAAGCTTTATGCTTTTGATTGGAACTCGCTAGGATCTGACCAACCCGTTGATGAATTGGATCAATTTATTGATGAAGTCATGAGTGCCAATAATGTTACAAAAGTAAATTTAGTGGGGCATTCTGCAGGTGGTGGATTTTCGTATAACTATTGTTCAGAAGCTGGTCGAGCGTCTAAAATCGCACACTACGCACACTTAGGAAGTTTTGTAAATGCTACCGCGGCTGGGCCTAACGGAGAAGTGCCCACCATTAACATATGGTCTCCCGATGATGCGATTGTTCCTGGTGGTGATATTCCTGGTGCAACAAATACATCAATATTGGGTAAAGATCATTTTGAAATTGCAACTTCTGCGGAAAGCTTTGAGGCGATGTATAATTTCTTTGAAGGAAGATTACCTGAACATTTAGATATTCAATCTCAGGAACACATAGAAGTGGAGGGTCGGCTAGTAGATTTTGGCATTAATACTCCTCAAACTGGTGCTTTCGTAAATATATATGAAGTTGATCCAAACACAGGAAATAGGTTGAGTGGCAATGCACTTCATTCATTAGAAAGTGTGGATGGCAACTGGGGTCCAGTGGACATTGAAAAAGAGAGTTATTACGAATTTGAGATATCTCGAGTGGAATCTGGATTTCGTAAAATTCATTACTACTTCGAGCCTTTTACGCGATCAAATCGTTTTATCTATCTGAGAAGTTTTCCTCCGGCAACTTCTCCAGCAGGAATTCTTTTAGCGAGCCTACCACGAGATGATGAGCAATCTGTAGTGGCTATTTTTAGCTCGAATCAAGCCATAATACATGGACGTGATGAATTGTTTCTAAATGATATAGAATTATCGACTCCTGAATTTAGCAACGCGGATCAAACCGCGATTACATATTTTATCTATGATGATGGAGATGGACAAAGCAGTCTTGAGGCACATGCTCTCTTTACAGGATTTCCTTTTCTAAATGGAGTAGACATTTTTAATTCGACGTCAAGTCCAAGTACAATCACCGCAGATTTTAATGGTCGTCAATTAAATACGCCTAATTGGAAGTCGAAGGAAGAGGGTGTTT
>JAHDBE010000013.1:0-17820 GCA_020630555.1 Saprospiraceae bacterium | reverse complement strand
AATATTTTATGCGATAAATCGAAACATCGAAGACTTATAAAACATAAGCTATCCCTATCGAAATAAAAGATTCTTTCCCAAAAAATTCACTTTTATTATTAACCGTCACTCGTTCGTCTGGAAGTAGAATTGGACTGTAACGCGTTCGTTTATATTCACCATATTCTAATAAAGCAAGATCCATTCCTAACCTCAGAGATATACCGTTACTAAAATTATGTCCCACAAATAAATCAAGACCTATTCTTATGTACTTATCATCAAATTCTTGTGGCGGATAAATAAAGGGTTCTTGTAAATTATTTCTAAACCCAAACGAACAATTAGAAAGTATTCCAACTCTTTCATAAAGTGCTTTTCCAAAAGCCACTTTATAATTGCTGGCAGTTTTTGTAATTGTAGCAAGATCTTCAATTACCGTCGAATATCTATCAATTGAATATTGAAAATTTAATATCCAGTTTTTCTCTGTCTCAATCTGAAAATCAACTCCATACCTTATTAAATCGAATTCCTCGTTCTCATGACCAAATAATAAATAACCATAACTTAGTCCAAGAGAATATTGATTATTCTCTTTATTATTCTCATTCCTTGATTTCTGACCATTTATATTCGATAAGATTGAAAACAGAAATAATCCAATGCAAATCAGCTGTTTCATACTTTAATTAGTTAAAATAAAAATCTGTGTTAATAAGGATTTAAAAGTTTGGGTTAAAAAGAAATTAAAACTTGAGTGCTATGCCCACATAAACAATTGTATCTTCTCCAAACTTGCTTTTGTATTCTATTGTCTTTGTTCGACCTGCAGGACCAAATATTGGATTGTAATTTGTCACATGAACATTACCTGTTTTATAAAAAGTAGATTCAACTCGCATAGTTCCGTACACATTTTTAAACAACTTTATATTTGCCGAATAAGACATTCCAAAACCAATTAAATCATAGTCAAAATCTAAAGGGGTCCCCAAAAATAGTTCTGGTGTCTGTTCATTAAATTTTGATTGCTTAAAAGCAAATACGCCGATATTCAATAAACTATGAAAACTGTATTCATAAATTAATCCATACGAGTTCTCCTTTTCGACTCTGGATAAAATATTGTTTAAATCTTCATGATTATACCATCTATAAAAAAGTCCAAATGAATGTTGATTAACATTATATGAAGCTCCAATCCTATTATTAAAACGATCGTTCTCTTGATATTCTGGACCGTTGACTAAGTATCCCAAAGAATAATTAATAGATAACTTATCACTTTTTTGAGCAGGTACTTCAAAGAAAAAAGAAAAAACTAAGAGTATGATTAAACAGAGCTTTTTCATAGTCTGATGTTTCTAATTTGAATACTATGATTTATGAAACCAATAAAATTAAAAAAGGGGATCCATACCGAATCCCCTTTTTTCAAACTTATATATCTCTTTTAATGCACGCCGTGCATCAATCTCTTAAGTAAAGGATGACATAGTAAAGCAATAATTCCCAATCCGATCGGAACAATTGTGAAAATTAAAAAGAAAGTCGACAGACTGTATTCCGCAGTAATTTTCTCAATATCGCCTCCAATGTAGTGAGCCAATTTGTTACCAATGGCAATGGCCAAATAATACACACCAAACATAAACGCAATCATCCGCGTCGGGATCAATTTACTTAAATAAGATAATCCCATTGGAGATAAACAAAGTTCACCTAGTGTATGAAATAAGTATGCGAGTACTAACCATGCCATACTTAACTTAGCAGTCTCCGCCCCTGATGGTACACTCCATGCTCCCATGGCTAAGAAACCAAAACCAATTCCTAAAAGAGCTAATCCTAAGAAGTACTTAACAGACGCCGGTGGATTATACTTACTGTCCCACCACTTTGTAAATAATGGCGCAAATATTATGATGTACAAGGAATTCAGAATGGCAAACCAAGTTACTGGCACCTCTGTATCCGTTGTTTGAAAATCAAGATATAATTTATAAAAAACAATAGCCCAAATAATTAAAAAGCTAAAGCCTAAAATCATATTAGAAAGCCCTATCCTACTATAGGTTTGTTTAAATAGAAGAATTAAAACATAGGTTATAATCACTAGAGGAATAACCGTAACTAATAAATCAACAACCTTAAATGTAGTAGCTGCATCACCTTCTAGAAACCGATCTGTAAAATCTCTAGTATAAATAGGTAGAGATCCAGCCGCTTGTTCGAAAGCCGCCCAAAACACTATCGTAAAAATGCAGAAAATTCCAAAAGCCATTAGTCGATCTCTCTCAATCTTTACATAACGCGGAATCCTCAGAATAAGTAACAATAAAAAAGACACTAGCGCTGAAATAGACGCGGGTACATAATTTGTAAAAATGAACACTACTGCAGATAAAGAAAAAATTGCAACAAGCGCGTAATCAATCATTGTGTAATGATTCAAAACTACCTCCGTGTCACTTGTTTCTTTTACTTCTGATATTGCTTTGGGTTCTGGTTTGTCTCCAATATTTCCAAATATGGATTGTGCAAAATAAAATTGAAGCATCCCCATCAACATAAATATTCCAGCCAGTCCAAATCCATAAGACCATCCTATTCGCTCTCCTACCCATCCACAGAGCAATATTCCGAGGAAAGCACCAGCGTTAACTCCCATGTAAAAGATATTATATGCTCCGTCTTTTTTCTCGTTGTGGCCATCATACATTTTAGAAATGATCGCCGTCATGTTAGGTTTAAAAAAACCATTACCTGCAATCAATAATGCGATTCCAACGTATAGAAATGCCGGTGTCTCTACAGCCATAGAAGCATGACCCATAGTCATGAGTAATGCACCAATAACTACTGCTAATCGATATCCTATTTTATTATCTGCTAACCACCCTCCGATAATAGGCGTTAAATAAACTAATGAGGCATAAATACCTAAAAGGTGTAAAGCGTCTTCACTTGACCAACCCCATCCTGGATTATCTCCAGTTACTACACCTGTTAAGAAAATAACAAGAATTGCCCTCATCCCATAGTATGAAAACCGTTCCCACATTTCAGTAAAGAATAATACAAATAGCTGGGACGGATGCCCCATGACTTCTGCTCTTAACTCAAGTGCATTAGCGTTTTGATTTGAACTCATGATTTTTTCGATTTATTCTGATAGTTTGTATTAATGGCTTCCTTCGACGACTAAGTCTTCCGCACCATGCGTTAGTCGTTTAAGTGGTTTTAACATCAACAAGACTAGGACTCCGACCACAGTACAGAAAATAACCAAGCCTGTAAATATGGTTAACTCCCCTGCATCTTGTGCAGATTCTCCGATCCAACCTGCTACTTTATTTCCAAATCCAGTCGCCGCAAAATAAGCGCCCATCATAAATGAAGCATATTTCACAGGAGCTAGTTTTGTAATAAAAGACAAAGCCACTGGCGAGGCACATAACTCTCCTATAGTATGGAATAAATAAGCTAATACTAACCAGTACATGGCAGATGATCCTGTTGCTTCAAACTCTTGACTTGCAAATCGCATAAACATGAATCCCCAACCCATAATAATCAATCCAATTGCCATCTTAAACAAGGATGACGCTTCACGACCTTTCATTTTCCATTTATACCAGAATCCCGCAACTGCAGTACCAAGCGTAATGATAAAAAAGGCGTTTACTGATTGAAACCAAGAAGCCGGTACTTCAAAACCTCCCAGCATTCGATTGGTTTTCTGATCTGCGTATAAATTCATCAATCCACCTGCTTGTTCGAATGCTCCCCAGAAAACAATGATTATAAAGAAGGACAAAAACATAACGATCATTCGGTCTTTTTCGACTTGCGTCAAAGGCTTATCCTTAAATTCCTTATCTGGGCTTTTATCATCACCAATAAATTCACCTACACCTTCCAAATATTTTTGACCCCATAAGTAGACAAGCATACCTAATGCCATGCCTATTCCAGCTAATCCAAAACCATAGTGCCAGCCAATATTTTCTCCAACATAACCTACTATCAAACTGGATAGAAAAGCACCAATGTTTATTCCGATATAGAAAATCGTGAATCCTTTATCTCGTCTTTCGTCTCCTTTAGCATAAAGACCACCAACCATGGTAGATATGTTGGGTTTTAAAAGTCCTACCCCAGCGATGATTAATCCTAATCCAGTGTAGAAGGCCCAATCTTGTGTTATAGCTAAAACCGTATGCCCAGCCACTAAAATCAACCCTCCATAGAGAACGGCTTTTTTCTGACCCCAAACCTTATCGGCTAATATGCCTCCTGGAATACTTGCGACGTATACAAGCATAGTATACCAACCATAAAGCCATAAAGCATCTCCGTCGGACCAACCCATACCTGGGTTTGCGTCCAGCGTTTTTGCTGTAATGTATAGTACCAAAATGGCACGCATTCCGTAATAACTGAAGCGTTCCCACATCTCTGTGAAAAACAACACATATAGTCCGATTGGATGGCCAAATATTTCCTTTTGACCTGCAAACACGTCTTTATTCATTAGTAGTCAATTTTTAGCGTTGAATCTTCTAAAAATAGACTATTTAAGGTAAAATTCGGCGGTTTGAACGTGATTAATTAAGCAGTTCAGTCGGTAAGAATAATATTGACGAAAGTCAAAAGACCTTATTTAACCTCAGAGCTTAGTTCATATTTTAAACCTTTACTGGACTTTAAAACAGCCTTTACAGAACCTACAGAAACAGGGGATTCGATCAATAATGGAATTTTATTTTGATCATCTGACACCCATATTTTCATCTTGGTATTTTCATCGAAGACTTCCCCAGCTACGACCTCAGGTATAAACTTTAGGGTATTGTATTTCCCAAGATTTTTGATTTTCTTTTTCTTGTCTTTACCTCCATATTCTAGGGTTAATGGAAATACCTCTTTATCGAAAAACACATTAATTGGAATGTGGCTTCCCTTGGGAACTTGATTGTAATCCACGTTTCGGATATAATAAAGAATGGACAACATATCCTGCATACAATTATCAAATTCAAACGGAGTCTCTGTAGCCGTCTCTTTTGATTTACCATGAATAGCCATAGCTGTCCTCTGAGATTGATCGAAACTGATGCTATCAAATAGCCGATATTTTCCTTCTTCTATATCTCTTTTAAAAGCCACTGGCAACATGGTTTCTTTGTCCACTCTCGAGTAGAAATAGTCCCGGACTTTAAAGAAGCTATCGTAGGATTTATACGTTTTCCCAGTAGCAGAAATATCGTAATAATCCTCTGATTCTTTTACTTTAAAAACGACCTCACCTGCAGGAATCCAAACAAATTTCCAGTTGTAATACAATCTATAAACAAGATGTTCTTCATCGATAAAACTGTTGTTTTCAATCGAACATAAATCGAGTTCGTGCAGCCTTTTAGAATCTTGAATTGCGTTATCCGTAAGAATCCACCCACTGAAGAGTGAAACCAAAAGAAAACAACTGATACGTAGTAATTTATTATTTATCATAACCAAACGACCTTATGATGTTTACTCTTAGAACGAAAAATAAACCAATAAGTGTCGGAATAATAAGATTAATAAACCACAATGCGAAAGTGGCTGCCAATATCCCAAGTACATTTTCACTAAAAGTAGACCATACAAAAAGTGCCAATTCGCCTCTAGCAAGTATTCCCAAGAAGGGGGGTAAAGGAATACCCGATTGGAATAAAAATATCATTGAGACCCCAGAAATACTGGCTATTATGGGAATATCTAAACCAAATGCATATAAAACCAAAACATATTGGCTCGTGTATATGACATACCTAAATACGGATAAAACAAAAGCATAATTCAATAAATCTCGCTTATAGACCGTCAACATTTTTAACGGTTTTTTAGCACGTTTTAACAAAGCCCTTGGTAATATACTTTTAAAAAATCGTCGAAAAACAGAGACGTTTAAGTACACAAAAACAATGATTAAAATGACAGTTAAACCGGTAACCATCACACCCCACCAAGCATAGGTCTGAATTTGTAAATATGCTTTAAGAAAAACTAAGGTCCCAATAAATCCAAAAATTAAGTTGGCCAGATTCTGACTTAAACTGGATACGAAAGTGGCTACTAGACCAGGCCAATTATACTTTGCCTCAAGGTGAGTAATTCGACCTCCATACTCCCCTATTCGTCCGGGCGTCACAACGGCTAAGGTAATTCCAGTCATGACCGCTTTTAGACTTCGATTGAAACCTATATCAACAAACTCACTCAACAGCTTTCTCCATTTTACTGCTTCAAGAACCCAATTAAAGGGCATAATCAATAAAACCAAACATATATACCATATGTCCCCTGAATCCATGGCATTGAAAAATTCGGTTTTTATGTTCTCAAGATTCTGATTCTTTAAAATTTGTGAATACACTAAATAACCTACTGCGATAACTAGAAGGCTTTTTAGGAGTAAATTCCATAATCTCGATTTTCGCTTATTGGACATGGACACAAGGTAAAACTAATCTAAGGCTTATTGAAGTCCTTTATCTCACACACATTATTGTAATTTTACATGTGGTGAAAGGCCCTTATAAAATATTAGGTATAGATCCCGGAACAAATCTAATGGGGTACGCTCTTTTGGAAGTAGATGGTAAGGACATGAAGTTGATTACTCTAGGTGTTTTAAAGCTTAAACACTTTGAAGATCATCATACCAAGTTAAAGGAGATCTATTTGCAACTACAAGAAATTATTGAGACCTACTTACCTAAAATTATGGCGATTGAAGCGCCTTTTTACGGTAAAAATGTACAATCCATGTTGAAGCTAGGACGGGCGCAAGGTGTCTCTATGGCTGCTGGAATTACCATGGGTTTAGATATCGTCGAGTACTCTCCTAAAAAAATTAAACAATCCGTCACAGGAAATGGAAACGCCTCCAAAGAACAAGTTTCTGGAATGCTTAATCATATACTAAAACAGAATATAGAGTCTAAATATTTGGATGCCACGGATGCCCTAGCGGCTGCAGTATGTCATTACAACCAAAGTACAGGACTCGGATCGAAACAAAAACATTACTCAGGTTGGGAACAGTTTATTAAGGATAATCCCAAAAAGCTTAGTTAATCTTAGACGCAATTTGTGCAGCGATCTCACTAAATTTTTGTGGGTAATGAATGAGTTTTGGGCGACTAAAGTCCATGTCTATTACCGAATCAATAGGTATCAAATGAACATGTGCATGAGGCACTTCTAAGCCAATAACCGTGACTCCTATTCGCTCACATTCAAAAACTTGCTCTATAGCCTTTGCCACTTTTTTAGCAAAAGGCATAATTCCGGCAAGAAGTTCGTCCTCCACATCAAATATATAATCGACTTCTTTTTTTGGAATGACTAAGGTGTGTCCATATCTCAATGGGTTGATGTCTAAAAAAGCCAAGAAATTATCATCTTCAGCCACTTTGTGACAAGGAATTTCTCCAGCGACTATTTTAGAGAAAATACTTGCCATTAGAACGCTATTTCAATGACTTCGAATTCCATATTACCTCTAGGTGTTTCGACAGTTGCGATATCGCCTACTTTTTTTCCTAAAAGACCTTGACCGATTGGAGAATCGACTGATATTTTCTTTTGTTTTAAGTCAGCTTCTGCTTCTGAAACTAGTTTATAGGTAAGTTGGGCACCGTTTTTCACATTCTTGATGGTCACCTTGTTTAGTATGGTTACTATTTCAGTATCTAATTGACTTTCGTCAATAATTCTCGCACTTGCTAAGGATTTTTCAAGCTCGTTAATCTTTGCTTCTAGAAGCCCTTGAGCATCTTTAGCGGCGTCGTATTCGGCATTTTCTGACAAATCGCCTTTATCACGAGCTTCAGCAATGGCTTTAGCCACTTCTTGTCTTCCCGTAGTTTTTAATTCATCTATTTCAGCTGAGAGCTTATCGTAGCCCTCTTGAGTCATGTATGAAAATCCAGACATCGTCTTATTTTTTAATATATAGTTAACCGCTAAATCGAAGAAAACGTTTTCATCCTACTGGATAAAAACGTTTTCCTTTATGAATTTACTAAAATATTCGTCTAACTCGGACTTAGAAAGCCAATCGTACCGCGAAGTTATGCGTGCCACGGAAAGGACTTGTAGTTCTATATGCGTAATCTACAGCAAACCTTTGCGAACTCTCTTTTCTTAAAGGCACATCTATAGAAGCACCAAATGCTAAACCAGAATATACGTTTTCAGCTTCTGCGTTTGTTGAATTTCCGATCTCGATTCGGTATGCGGCCCTAAGTGTAAACTTGCTAAAGAAAACACCTTCGGCACCTACACCTAACTGGTCTCTTGAGAATGCATTAGATGTAAAATTACCCACAGCTCTGATAAAGTTTTCATCATTTAGGTAATAATCATATGACAACCCAATATTCAATACAGAGGGTAATTCAAAACCTTCAGACCTTTGGTTAAAGGTTAATTGGTAATCTCCGTTACCTGGATTGGCTCCTTGAAATGAAAGACCTTCACCAGCAAATTTCATTGGCGTACCAATATTTCTAAGAGATATTCCAAGTTTGAACTCATCTCTTTCACCACTTACGTATTGAACTCCCGCATCCATGGCTAAACCAAAAGCTGAAACATCCGGAAGTGATTCTGAGATACCTCTAACAAGAAGACCTACAGAAATTTTATTTGCATAAGTATGCGAGTAACCTAAACCCATATGAAAGAATCCAGGGCTATAAGTTCCACCTGTTCCTCCAGGTTGACCTACAGTTGTAATTGGAATTTCTCCAAAATCTACAGACACTAAGCTAATCCCGATAGCTCCATTCGTCCCTACTCTTTGAGCAAAGCCTAATGAGTTAAGTTGAAGTGTCGATCCTTCGTAAAGGCGTGTATTTGCGATCACTAGTTCTGTGTTATTAATTCGTCCTAATCCAGCGATATTTAATCGCATAGATTCTACGCCTGTTACAGAAGCAATAGATAATGAGTGTAATCCAGCACTGCGTGCCCATGGATTTAGAAGAAGCTCTGATGCTCCCGCCTCACCTTGACGATCTGGATTACCAGCATAAACATTCGCCGAAAGGCTAATGAAAAGCAGCGCAATTATAATAGAGTAAAAATTTCTTTTCATAATAGTTGATTTCCAATTTAAGTATGGGGATGCCGAAGCACCCCCGACTCATTTATAATTTTATAATCCAGATGGATCAAACTTACGATTAACACCAAACCATTTAATGGTTCTTTCTTCACCTAAATCAGGTGCTTCAATATGAATCAGATAAACACCAGATGCAATTGGAATACCCGCAAAGTTTTTCATATCCCATTCTAAATTTGGAATAATCTGTCCATTAGATTTAGCAGGATTCGCTCCAGGAACATTCGATGGAATTTCATCGCGCTTAAATTGTCTAATGAACTTTCCATCGATGGAATAGATTGTCACGTTTGCCTTAGGAGGCAGGTTCGTCACCTTCACTGTATTAACAAACTGAGAAGTCTCATAAGCCGAATACGCATAATACGGATTAGGCACCACATTAACTTCTGCCAATGCGCCCTCATATTCTTCTTGCACTAATTCTTGAGCAGCAACATTCTGGAAATCGATTTCATATTTCGGATTGTCATCCAATGTATTACATCCACCAATTCCAAACTGTACTACTTTCTCTCGATTGTATGCTTTCTCGACTCTCAACTTAACAATCACATCATTTGGAACCAAGCCTTCTCCAACAGGCAACATTTCTGCTCCTGACATTGCCATTGAACACCATGTAATCAATTCCATGGCATCAAACTTGTTTGTAAACAACTGATTTGGTGCTAGCTTTTCAGCAATTTCAGCACACTCATCATACTCCTGTCTAGTAACATAAATTGTATGTCCACCTCCTAAAATGAAACTAGCGATACTAAAACCACCAGGCAAGTTAGCAAATGGTTGAGCAGTAGGATTAAACAACATATCTGCACCTGTGAATACATCTTCGTCTTCTGTCATACCCGCTAGGGCATCTGTATACGCCGAGTTTTCACCAAAGAAAATATTAAGTCGTTTTCCAGTTTCTACATCCACTGCATATCCTGGGAAATAACCCATTCCAATACCGGAACCATCTGGCTGACCATCTTTTCCAACTGAAGGACTGTTTCTTAAATCAAACTGACCCGATCCACCTTCTGATGGAAATCCAGCAAAATCAAAGTCCTCAGTATTCGTTTCAACAACCACACATCGACTCCACAAATTAGGATCAGATGTCATGACAATATCAACATTATTAAGATCATCTAGACCTGTACGAGGTCTCACGAAAGCATGACCATTGTTATCAGACCATGCCGGGCTAATGTATGGTTGTCCTGTGGCGTCGTCTAAGTAATCCGTTAAGAAGAAGGGATACCACGATCCATCTCCCATGTTTGCGAAAGCCCCTTCTCTATCATAGATGTTATCCGGTTGTCCTTCATTTGTTTTAATGAAGTCAAGAAAAGCTCCAGCACCCCCAGCACCTTGTCCAAAAATATTTCCACCACCATCTCTAACACCAATGTACCATGGCGCAGCACCTGGATCAGAGTACTCGTATTCGATATCCAAAGCGCCATTACTCTCTTTAGTATTTGCACCAGGATCATCCACTTGACCTAGAGCAATAGAGAATCCATAATCACTAATAATTTGTTCGTTTAATACAGAGATAGGTACTTCTGAATTTATCACTCTTCCTGTGGTAACATCAGTTAATTTCCAAAGTGTGTTTTCATTTAATCCACATTGTTGTCCAGCAGTAAAATCTCCTACTAATTCTAATTCGAATTTATTATTCTGAACTTCTAGAGGATTGAAAATGATAACATCAATTGGTCCCTCACCTCGTTGATAGGTGACTCTACCATCTGTTGTACCATCAAACATACTTTGGTACATTGCTGGATCGACATCAACAAAATTTGTTCCTACACCTTGCCCAGAAACACGAGTGATTACAGGACCATCTCCGTAGGCACTGTTTAAATTCTGGTATACTATAGGCCTTGGAATTACAGTATAGGTCGATATGTTTTGACGACCTTCCAAGTACGCATTTGTTTGACCTAATTCTGTTTCTGTATCAAAATCAGCGTAGTTATTATAACCATATGCCAATACCATGAAATAGTATTTAGAATGGTTAATTAAACGCTCATCATTAAATTCGTCGCGCGTAATTCTAAACGAATGTCTAAGTCCTGTGTCATTCCCTTCTACTTGAACATTAGCAGACCAAAGTCTTTCGCTTTCATCAAGGGGATTTAAAACAGAAGTCCAATTATAAATTTCTGCGATTCCGTTTTGTACATCAACCTGTCTTACAAGTCTTGCTTTTTCAACGTTATCTAATTCTTGAGGTGTTACTCCACCATCTACCAATTGGAATACTTTATATCCTTCAAATCGGTATAGTGTATCCTCAGCAAAATCAGGAGCAAAAATGTCAATCTCCGAATATTGCTCAAACGCATTGTTTGATGTAATGGTATCATTGGTTAGAACAAGAATTACTTCTTGATCCAATTCGATCGTACACACATCTGGTGCATCAGGACCATCAATAATATCAAAACAATTATCGAATAAATTCTGAGCTTTTTCGTCAGCAGCTAAAAGTCTTGTTAAATCCGGACATGGATAATCGATGTCTGGTACCCATACAACTCCAATAATCATCTCATTTACCGCATCAGGCTGAAGGAGCAGTGGACCAGTCGTCTGCAGAGTACGTCTATCACCGAAAGGTAAATTAGCCGTACACATAGACCAACCATTAGGATCGTTAGGTGGATCTGGGAAAACATACTTCACAGAGTCCGTACTGGCTAGGTTATAACCAGAACCTCCAAAAGTTGTAGGGGTTCCATCTCTCCATAATCCTTGCAAATAATTATAATATTGTTCTGCTACATCAGGGTCTGTAGTTGCCGCTGGTGGTGAGTTAATATTATTATTGATGTAGTTAAAGGAGGTCATACCAATTTCAATCGTGGTATCTTGAAAACCTGTACCAAATTCTGGAACACATAAAGTAGTATCTCCCTCACTATCTAAAATCACCTCTCCATTAGCATCTCTACAATAAACTCTAGGTGAAAGTGGTCCTCTAAAGTAATCTACTCCAAGAATAGGCACCTCATCACAATAGGTATTTACACCAAAACAGTCGCAGCCTGTAGATCCATCTTGTGGATCTTCATTATATACATATGCTAAACTTCGTTCGACATCACAACCGATGTAATCATCCACATAACAACCTAAATCTGGGTCAATCCACATGGAGAAATAGCAATCTTTAATATCACCTATCGCTCTGTTAATCAACTTATACCTTTGGAAAGTCATATCGTTGATTGCATCGTTCGTTTTATATGCAAATGCTTGAACTTGTATTTCCATACCAATCGATAAACCAAGTGATACGTTGTGGGGCCCACCCATATCGTTATAGATCCAAAAGATCATTTCGTCAGGAACAAGCTCTGTTGCCTCTGCTCTATTTGCTGGTTCACATCCACGAATATCGATTAAAGGAAAGTCTCCGTTACACGGATTGTAATCCCCATCTTGGTCTTCATCCCAGAAGTTTCCTAATCCCGCTAAATTGTTCGGTAGTTGGAAATCAAATTTTTCTAACCAGAAAGGATTTCCTTTACCAGGCCAAAAACGTACATCTTCTGGAATAGAATCACATTCAAACTCAGGACCATTTGGATCTAGACTCGCATTAAATAATTTTATAGCCCTTCGAATAGGGTCACCCTGAACTACAAAGAATCTATCCCAATTATTACAAGTATCTAAATCGGTCGTACCTGAATTGTCATTAAGTGGGCCTGGATAAAAATCGGCTCCGTTATCTCCAGAATAATTACCATTTGGTCCTGCAGCCAATTTTAGATTATCATTTTCATCCAATCCTCCAATCCATACTGAACCAGCAAATATGGAAGAAATAGGGTCCTCTCCTGCTGCTGGTTTCGGTACTACGTATTGACCATCATTTAAGTCCCACCAAACATCACCGCCCGAAAGTAAGGTGGCGCGTACGTTATTTATACTTTGTTGGATAGGAGTAATACCAGGTTGGCAATCCTCACGGAAATTGACCTCATTATTCGTCGAATTATTATTCGACGCCGGTTTATTTTCTTTAGCCTTTGGATTAACATGTGCTTCTGCTATCCCGAAAGAGAAGAGCAAAAGAAGTATTAATCCGTATCGATTTATATTCTGCATATCGATAATGTTTTTAAGTCTTTTTAGAAGTCAAAAATTGCTCCCAGGAAAATCTGTCTTGGGAATGAATAAAAACCACCATTCAGGACTCTCCACTGATAAGAGCTTAGGAATCCTGCTATATCTTTTCCTTGTGATGCAATCGTTATCAATTGATCCTGTCCTATCGATGATAGTAAATAACCATCATCATCTGGATCACCTGTGGCTGGGTATACACCTACTACGTTACGTGTATCTAATAAGTTAGAAACCCTTAGGTATATATTACATCCAATTTGTCTTGAGTTTTCATCGCTTCCCAAGGCAAAACTAAATTGCTTATCAAGTCTCGCATCAATATTAAATTGCCACGGTAGTCTTGCTCCGTTAATAGATCCTAAGAATCCATTTCCTCCTAGAATCGCAGGCTCTTGGTTTCTTGTATAAGGTCTACCAGAAACAGCATTTACAATAAAATTGACCCCAGTATTAGCGAATATGTCATATCCACCAATTCGTGGTCCGTTATATCGCTTTCCGCTGCCGTATCTATAATCTACAGTACCTGCAATTCTGTGTCTTTCATCATAAGAAAATGGTAAAAGATTTCTAATGGGTCCTCTTGAGTTGATACCATTAGAAGAGTTAATATCGGATCCTGTACCATTAGCAAATTGCAAGGTGTATGACGCCGATAATTCTAAGTTATTTGTTCTTCTTCTATCAATACCTATAGAAATACCTTTTACTGTACCAAAATCAAGATTAGAAGTGGTAGTATACTCCACTGGTTGTGGAACAAACTGATATACTCTTCTTTGAATCATGTCTCGAAGTTCTTTATAGAATAAAGAAATCTTCAAGGCACTTGATTGATTCAATCTTTGTTGGAAACCAACTTCGTAATCAATTGTTTTCTCTGGTAATAAATTCGCGTTATTCGCAGGAGTTCTCTGCGGATCTTCGAAGTAGTAATAGTTCAATGCTGTAACAGCAGTACCACTAGCTGGTCTCTGAACTAATACATCATAATGCGCAAAGAAATTCGCGTCCTCATTAATTGGGAATGAGAAAGCAAGTCTCGGCATAAAGTTTAACTGTGGATCGTAATCATCAAAACTTGTCTCCGGCGTGAATCCTTCATCACGAATGTCTAATACTGTTCCTGTAAATCGTCCTTTGTACGATGGATTTACAAGAGCCCCATTAAACACGAGATTACCATTAGCACCAACAGATGTTCCGTTTGGTAGGAACCACTCGTCTCCTCTACGGTAACCCACTATATTGTCAGATTCAGGTCCTCCAACATATACTTTATAATCATCTCCAACGGCCTCAGGTCTTGTTTGTCCAGTACGTGCAAAGAAATCAGAAGCTGTCTCAATGTCATAAAGGGCATATGGGTCCTTGAGCACTTTAGTATTGGCATCATAGTAATCCAATCGCACTCCTAAACGGAAGATGATATCCTTGTAAGTAAACTTATCCTGAATGTATGCTGCCCCATATATTGGTGTTAAAGGAGCTACTTCAAATGAACGAATCTCTGTTCCATCAACAGTGGTTCTTCCTGTAAAGAAATCATCAAAGGTGACATTAGAACCTATTTTATTTCCTAAATAGTCATAACCATAGTAACCTATTAGACCTGGATCTGTTAGCTCAGAAGGAGCAAACAAATCAAGTGTTAATTGATCTGGGCTTAAACCATCAGTGTTTACATAATCATTTAATGTTAAACCGAGTACATCTCTAATCCTCTTGTAAAACAAGTTACCAGATACGTCCTCATCAAGTAAAGTTTGATACTGGGTAAACTGAATCGTATCAGGACCAAATAACTGAGGATTAAATACGTCGAAAGTTCCTATAGAGTTTGTGGTATCCACACCAAGAATATGTCTGTTTGCATTGTTTAAAGCAGCAGTCCATAAACCTTGAGGAGCCACGCTATACGAACGATTCGTTTGTTGTTCGTACATCACACCTATTTGGATATTGTGACGACCTGATTCTGATCCTCCAGGTAAAAAGTCAAATCCAGTCGTTACATTGAAAGTATATATATCTGATTCACCTTTAGCAAAAGAATTATACACCTGGCCAACATTACTATACAATCCAGACCAAAATCCAGTTAGAGTACTGTTTAAAATACCGTTTCCTAATGCCATTTGGCCCAAGACAGGATTTACATTAGGATCAACAACAAATCCTTCTTCTCCAGGAACTTGTGTATATCCTTGATGTGCCCACTGTCTTCCAAAGTTGTCAAAAACAGTATCTCCACCCCAAGAATCAGGGTCAGTCAATAATGACTGTTCTGGTATGTAGCTAATATTCTCATTTCCAAAAAATCCATAGTGCCCAAGACGATCTTCATGGCGAACATCCTCATTACGACTATTTCTTTTTTCATAACCAAGAAGAACTGAATAGAATGCATTTCTTATGGATGAGTTCTTTTTAGCCTTTTCTTCATCACTTAGATTCTGTCCAAAACCCTGAGAACCTAGTTTATGGCGGAATCTAAAGTTTGCTCGAAAACCATCACTATACGCGTATGGGTTGTTTGTCCAGTTTAAAAGACCCCAAGCTGCGCTTGGTGTAAAACGATTTTTTGAATCGTTATAAGAACCTGATAAACTCACATCAATGTTATCACTGATCCTTGCATCAATCTTACCAGTAAAGATCATATCGCGATCTTCTTCGTTTGGTCGGTAAGACATAGGTTCCGGGATATCATTAGTTGTTAGAAGTTCAGCTGTTGGAAATGTTCCAGAAACTGCAGAACTCACTGGATTTGCTTCTAGGTTTGCAATGCCTTCTTCAGATAATCTATAAACCCCCAATGCGGATGGAAAATCATCTTTTCTATATCTATACTGTCCAGAAGCTCTGAATCCAATAATAGATTTTCCTTCACTATTTTTCCAAATAGGTCCACTAACGTTAGCAGCAATAAGGCTTTGTCCAAAATCATCAAGGTATTCTGAGGTCTCCATTTCAAGACCACCAGTAAATCTTTGAGATGGTCCTTTAGATGTAATAGAGATTACACCACCCGTCACGTCACCATACTTGGCTTCGATACCACCTGTGATTACTTGCATCTGCTCGATTTCCTGTGTAGGAATCACCGCTCCTCTAACACGAACACCATCAATATAGTAATATGTGGCGTCTGTTCGAGAACCTCTTACTGAGATATCTCCCGATTTAGAAGTAGTTAATCCTGCTGAAGTTGCTGCGATACCTGCGACACTTCTGGTCGGTAGTGATCGAATACTCTCTGCAGTTACTGTTTTTCCTTGAGTCGTGTTGTCCTGTTCGACTAAAGGCACGCGATATTCTACGATTTCGATTCCTTCGATAACCTCTCCTTCGCTTAGGCCAAAATCAAGTTTATTGGCTTTACCAGCTTTAACAACCACGCCAACCTGACGGGACGCCGTATAACCTACATAACTTGCTTCGACATCGTAAGTACCTGGTTCTAAACCAGATATAGAGTAGTTACCGTCAAAATCGGTATCCGTACCTGTGATGAAAACGCCATTTTTGGTCAAAGTCACGGTAGCAAAAGGCAACGCCTCTCCCGTCTCTTTATCCTGAACTTTTCCTTGCACAGCTGTTTGGGCAAATGACCCAATCGCAAAGAAGAGTATAGCGCATAATGAAAGTAGAATTTTCCTCATCTGCTTTAATTTATACTTGATGTGAGATATTTCTTAATGGTTTCGCTTCGTCTAAGCTCACAATGTTACTAAATAAACAAAGCTTTTCAAAATTTTTCATTTCGACTATAAAGGCCGAAAATTATCTCATTTTTTCGTCGTCCACGACACCTTTTATGACCTAAATATTCGATCATACTTCGCTAGAATCACTTCGGCTATCCGTTTTAGTGACTCTTTCGTCCATCCTGCCACATGTGGCGATAGTACGACATTACTACATTTAAATAACTGCTGGTATATTAATTCTTCTTCTTCGCTGTAGGTTTGGGGCTTTTCATTTTCAAAAACATCCAAACATGCTCCACGAATTTTCCCAGAGCTCAGCGCACTTAAAACACGATCCGTTTTTACAATACCCCCCCTACTCGTGTTAATTAATACGACTCCGTCACGACATTTATCAATGAAGTCTTCGTCTACCAAATGTTTTGTTTCAGGATTTAAGGGAATATGAAGGCTAATTACATCACTATCTTCAACCAACTGCTCCAGAGTCACATGATTAATATGATTCAATTCCTCTTCAAAATCTGTACGATATTTATCGAAACCTAAAACTTTAACCTCCATCGACTTCAACTTTTTGGCGAAAGCCGAACCATTATTACCTATTCCTATAATTCCAACCGTTTGTCCTGCAAGTTCTTGTCCCCTAAAACTCTCCCGATCCCAAACAGATTGCTTTAGCTCATGATGGGCAAAAATCAACTTGTTATAGAGTGCCAGCAACATTCCCAAGGCATGTTCGGCTACCGCATTTCGATTTCCTTCAGGCGAATTAATGACATGAATCGCTTTTTC
>JAHDBE010000012.1 GCA_020630555.1 Saprospiraceae bacterium | reverse complement strand
TTCATGCCCTTCAGATATTGCTTTGAATTGTTCTATGGATTATGAAAATATTTCGATGACAGGCGAGGCAACCGCAAATAGTTTATGTGGAGAATTATGTACTTGGTATTCTGACATCGTAGATGTTGATGCATGTGGTGTTGGTACAGTTTTCCGTTATTGGTGGATCGATTTTGATTGTGATCAAGAACGTGATCCTGAAGATTTCCAATATGGATGCACTAATCCTCAAGTTATTAACTTAACACCATTGGATCCTTTTGATGGAAATATAAATTGGCCTTCGGATTTCACTGGGGAGCCTGGAGCTCAAGATGCTCTTACTCCTGAACAAGGTTGTGATGCAGAAACTGGAGAACCGACATGGAATTCAAATCAATGCAGTCTAATTGCTAGTGAAGTAGAAACAGATACCTTTGATTTTGAAGAAGGTGCATGTTTTAAAGTGCTGAAAAGGTGGACTGTCATAGATTGGTGTCAATTCGATCCAAATGATACGGATCTAAATACGACTTCAGAACCAAGCGACGATGGAATTATATTAGGTTATTGGCAACATACCCAAGTCATAAAGTACGTGGACACTGAAAAACCAGTATTTGAGTCCTGTGATGATAGCATGTTCGAGGTTGACGATAATTGCCAAAATAATTCTGTAGTGCTTAACAAGATAGCTACGGATGATGGAGGATGTTCTTCGGATTCGAGTACTTGGTTAAAATGGTATGTAACTATTGACTTATGGGGAGATGGGTCTATTGATTACGAATTCACTTCTTTTGGGTCTGAAAATGATAATATTAATTCAGACGGTGATGGTAATGGTATTTTAGGCAAAAGTATTGATGCCACAGCATCTGGAGAACCAGTAACGATTGATTTATCAGGTGTTTCCATTGAGAGTAGCTCGTATAATCATATTGTAAAGTGGAATGTAACCGACGGTTGTGGAAATAATCGCTCATGCACTTCTCACTTTATGGTTGTTGATAATAAAGCTCCAACTCCCTATTGCGTCGATATAAGTACCGCTTTGATGGAAAATGGTACCGTTGAAATGTGGGCATGTGACTTTAACTTGGGCGCATTTGATAACTGTAGTTCCAGTGAGGAGCTGCTATTTACATTCGATAACTACACACCTGATTTAGAATACATAAACACAGCTCATTATTACAATGAAAACAGTGTTGCAATAGGATTTCCACCTAATGTTCCTAGCGAATATTTGAATGGATCCGCGAGATTTTGGAATGGCGAAAATTGCGCAGGTAAAGTCTTTACAGAGTGTGGTTCAAATACAGTACAAATTTATGTTTGGGATGAAGAACTAAATAGTGATCACTGTGAAGTTGAGTTATTAGTTTGTGGAGAGCAATGCGATTGTTCTGAATTACAAGAGGTCGTTTCTGGACAAATTCTAACGGAATTGGGAGAAGGAGTCCAAGATGTTGAAGTGACACTTATGAGCCCTCAGCCTGAATATCCTTTAATCGATATGACGGATGAAAATGGTGATTATAATTTTGATTCTAATTTAATCCAATTAGAATATGACGTAACTGGAGAAAAGAATGATGATTATATGAATGGTGTAAGTACCTTAGATTTACTCCTCATACAGAAACATGTTCTTGGAATCCAAGTTTTAAACTCTCCCTATAAAATTATTGCAGCGGATATCAATAATTCAGAATCAGTATCTGCATTAGATTTAATAGAATTGAGAAAGTTAATTCTTGGTATTTATACTGAATTGCCAAACAATGGAAGCTGGCGATTTGTAAATAAAGAATTTGTATTTACCGATCCTTTGTCTCCTTGGCCATTTGATGAAAGTATTTTACACGAACCTTTACTTCAGAGCGAGTTGTCCAATAATTTTATCGGTGTAAAAATTGGTGACCTAAATGAGAATGCAACTCCAAATATTATTTCTGAAACTACAGAAGCCAGAGATAATAAAACAACAGGAATACTTGTTGAAAATCGCCAATTAGTAAAAGGGGAAACATTCTCAATTCAATTAAGATCAAAGGATGCTCTTAGTTTAAATGGTTTGCAGATGGAGTTTGATTTGAAAAACTTCAAGCTACTGAATGTTCAAGGAGAGACTGTGAATTTAAATCAAGGCAATTACGCATATTTCGACAATGATATTCTTCGAGTCAGTTGGTCTGATACTAAAACTCTTGATATTTCTAGTGCAGACCAATTATTTACTTTAAGATTAAGAGCATTAAAAGAAGGTAATTTATCCGAACTACTTTCATTATCTAATGATCGCTTAAATTCTGAAGTGTATCTAAATCTTGGAACAGAGGTTAATGATGTAAACTTAGAATTCACAGAACAAACTGAAAAGCTTGAATCGTTTGCATTGCTTCAGAATAATCCAAATCCATTCAAAGAGAATACAACTATTGGATTCATTCTTCCAAAAGCGGGTGACGCAACGCTTAGTTTCTTTGATCCTGAAGGTAAATTGATAAGGAGTTTTACGGCTAATTATACAGAAGGCTACAACGAAGTGATCATAACTAGAAATTATTTGAACACAAGTGGAATGATTTTATATACTTTAGAAATGGATGATTTGAGGCGAGAGAAAAAGATGCTGTTGATCAAGTAGAAAAAAAGGCGAGGATTTATCCTCGCCTTTTTTGCACCTAATAATTTCACAAATGAACATATATTCATATGTTTGTATCATGAAAGTAAAACGACCATTGTCTGCATCGAAATTGGGAAGTGTTGCCAGAGTCCTTAAAACAATCTCTCATCCACTGCGCCTAGAAGTTATGCTCCTTTTAGAGGTGAATGAAAAGATGAGTGTCTCCGAAATAATGGACTCCTTGGAAATGGATGTAGAACAATCTCTCTTATCACATCATTTAGGAAAAATGAGAGATAGAGGAATATTAGGTGCCGAAAAAGAAGGGAAATATATCCGTTATTTTATTGAGGACAGGAAAGTGCTTCAGATTTTTGATTGTATGGAAAACTGTAATTTTTAATGGAGATTTTAGGATATTTTGGTGCTCTACTCGTAGGCGTAATATTAGGACTCTTTGGAGGAGGAGGATCTATTCTAGGAATTCCAATTATGGTCTATATCTTGGGGATCAGTCCGACATTGGCCTCTTCATATTCTTTGTTTATAGTTGGAACCACGGCCACATTTGGTGCCGTTCAGAAGACCTTACAAGGACTTTCTCATCTTAAAATAGGTCTACTCTTTGGTGCACCTTGCATCGTCATGTCTTACTTAACTAGATTAATCATTCTCCCAGCGATACCTCAGCATTTGTTCTCCTTCGGGGATTTGCCAGTTTCAAAGGATTTATTAATCATGTTACTTTTTGCCGTATTGATCTTTTATGCTGGCTTCTCAATGATAAAGGGAAGAAAAGGCATTGTTAGAAAGGTCAGTAGGAAGTCCAAACGAGATATAGTTAAAGTAATTATCCTCGGAACTCTAATAGGTTTTATTACAACATTGGTAGGTTCCGGCGGGGGAGGACTTATCGTTCCAGCCCTAGTCTTGTTATTAGGAATGGAAATGAAACAAGCCGTCGGTACGTCGTTACTGATCGTTTGCTCAAAATCACTCATTGGTTTCGTGGGTGATTTACAAAATAAGGTCCAACTCGATTGGAACTTCTTACTGACTTTTGTAGGGATTGCTATCCTTGGAATTTTTATAGGTAATATTTTTTCTAAATACGTAGACAGTGATAAACTTAAAAAGGCTTTTGGTGTCTTTATCGTTGTACTCGCTATTTATATTCTTACTAAAGAAATATTTTTCTAATGCATATTGAACAAATTTATACGGGTTGCTTAGCTGAAGCCAGCTATTATATCGAAAGTGACGGAGAAGCTGTCATCATAGACCCTCTTCGTGAAACAGAACCCTACCTCAAAAAACTGGAAGAAAGAGGTACAAAATTGAAGTACATTTTTGAAACCCATTTTCATGCTGACTTTGTTTCTGGTCATGTGGATTTAGCAAAGAAGACTGGCGCTCAAATAGTATACGGACCGAATGCAAAGACAGATTTTGATGCCATACATAAACAAGATGGAGACCTAATTAAATTAGGATCGATCCACTTTAAAATCCTGCATACCCCAGGACACACATTAGAATCTTCTTGCTATCTACTCATTGACGAAAGTCAAAACCCAATCGCCATCTTTACCGGTGATACACTTTTTATAGGGGATGTCGGACGACCAGACTTAGCGATCGATAATGGTTTAAGCTCCGAAGATTTAGCCGCCATGCTTTTTGATAGTCTTAGAAATAAGATCATGTCATTACCAGATGATGTCGTTGTGTATCCAGCACATGGGGCAGGATCGGCTTGTGGAAAGAACATGAGCAAAGAAACTTTTGATACTTTAGGTCATCAAAAGCAGGTGAATTATGCCTTAAGAGCGAATATGTCCAAAGAGGATTTTGTCAAAGAAGTTTTGGATGGCATTCCGCCAGCTCCCAAATACTTTGCATTTAACGCTAGATTAAACCAACAAGGCTATGACCTATTGGATGAGATTTATGATTCCGGTTTAAGAGGTCATTCTGTTCAAGAATTTATTCAATTGGCGGAAGCCAATAAAGCGATCATACTAGACACGAGACACCAAAGTGAATTTGTAAAAGGCTTTATTCCGGGTTCCATTTTTATCGGGATCAAAGGAAGTTTTGCTCCGTGGGTGGGAACACTGTTAGGAGATACAGATACGCCTATTTTATACATCGCTGATAAGGGTAAAGAGGAAGAAGTTGTAACTAGATTATCTCGAGTAGGTTTTGATAACAATCTCGGATATTTAAAAGGCGGGATACAATCTTGGACAGCTAGCGGAAGAGATTTAGATCTTATCGAATCTATAGATGTGGACCAATTTGCACAAGTGTATGAGAATTCTACTGAAATAGTCGACGTAAGAAAACCATCTGAGTTTTCTTCGCAATCTGTGGAAGGCGCCGAAAACGTACCTCTAGATTACATCATGGATAATTTGGAAGCGTTTAAAAGCTGGGAAGGCAAGAAATATATTCATTGCGCTGGCGGATACAGATCAGTTATTTTCTCTTCGATTGCTAAACGCTCTGGATTTGATAATCTGGTGGACATTAAAGGAGGCTTTGGAGCCATCTCTAAACATCCGGATTTTAAACTCACACAAGAATTAACTTGCTCTAACTCTTAATAATGATAGAATTAATTAAACAGCCTTGGCCTTGGTATGTGGCCGGACCACTCATTGCCTGTACTATGTTTCTCACCGCCTACTTCGGTAAAAGCTTTGGAATTAGTTCAAGCCTTAGACATATGTGCTCAGGTTTAGGCGCAGGAAAGAAGATTAAGTTTTTCGATTATAACTGGAAAGAAAATATCTGGAGTTTAGTATTTGTAGTGGGACTAGTTATTGGGGGATTTGTAAGTTCTGAATTTTTAATGAATCCAGAATTAATGACCTTAAATGAACAAACCATAAAGGATCTTTCTGCATTGGGTTTTGAATTTGACGGAAGTATGGCGCCACAGGCCTTGTTCGGAGATTTGGCTTTCGCCAATGTGAAAGTTTTAGGACTTTTAATTATTGGAGGATTTTTAATTGGATTCGGAACACGATGGGCTGGTGGATGTACCTCAGGTCATGCGATCACAGGATTGTCGAATCTTCAGTTACCATCACTTGTTGCAGTCATTGGATTTTTCTTAGGAGGCTTATTAATGACTCATCTACTATACCCTTTAATTTTTTAAGATGCGATTATTAAAATTTTTATTTCTAGGTATATTTTTTGGAATCGTCTTATCTAAAGCGGAAGTAATTTCCTGGTTTAGAATTCAAGAAATGTTTCGTTTTCAATCCTTCCATATGTATGGTGTGATTGGGTCTGCAGTGATCTTAGGCGCTTTGTTTTTATGGGTGGCTAAAAAAATGGAGTGGAAAGACATCCATGGTAAACTCATCTCATTGGCCCCCAAAGAGCCAGGCATCCGATATATTTTAGGTGGTACTCTTTTTGGCATGGGTTGGGCACTAACGGGTGCATGTCCAGGTCCAGTTTACATCCTGATTGGTCATGGGTTTTTATCTTTTGTCATTGTTTTTCTCGCTGCCTTATTTGGGGTATTTGTATATGGGCTTTTGAGAGATAGATTGCCGCATTAAGGTTTATATAATGAGGATATTAATTCTGTTCTTATATGCTCTTTGTTTGTCATGTGAAGAGCCTAAGCCTAGTTATGAAGAAGAGGCATGTAGAAAAACAAACAGAATATTAAAGGTAGCACGAACCAAAATTCTGAATAAGCATAAGGTTACACCATACAGGAGTCTAAACGAAATGGATTCAGTAGAGTATCAAAAAATTTGGACAAATTTAGTAAAGACAACAGCAAAGGTATGGTATGAAAAGGATGTCGCAATAGTCATTACACCGGATTGTCTAAAAAAATCAAACGAAAAGGGTTTGGATGAAATAGAAATTCAACAAGCACTAAGAGATTCAGTGTACCATTCTATTCTTGTTAAAAAACTTGAACAAATAAGGAGTTCATTTAACACAGATGATATTAATCATCTCGGAATAAGCATGAGCATTGAACAAATGAGAGCCCTATGCAAAGAACTAAGGAGTTTTTGCTCTATAGAAGCTCAGAAAAGGCTCGAAGCAATGACTGAAGAAATTGAGCTTTAATAGTTTTAATTCTGATGTAAAATAGGATTCTACAACAACCCATTAAAATACTCAGCAAAAGCATCCACAGTCATACTCCCTAAATCGCCTTCACCTTGTCGTCGAACCGAAACTGTATTTGACTCAGCTTCTTTATCACCAACAATAAGCATAAAAGGAACTTTCTTTAACTCTGTATCACGGATCTTCCTACCAATCGATTCCGTACGATCGTCAATGAACCCACGAATATCTTTAGCCCCCAAAGCGATTTCAATGTCCCTTGCGTAATCATTTAATCGATCAGAAATTGGAAGAATAGCAAACTGATCAGGCGTCAACCACAACGGAAACTTACCAGCAGTATGCTCGATTAGTATACTCATAAAGCGCTCCATAGATCCAAATGGTGCTCTATGTATCATCACCGGACGATGTGGCGCATTATCCGAACCAATATATTCTAACTCAAAACGATCCGGTAAATTATAATCCACTTGTATTGTACCCAATTGCCAAGATCGACCCAAAGCATCTTTAATCATAAAATCCAACTTCGGTCCATAAAATGCCGCTTCGCCATAGACCGTTACAGTCTCTAAATCTACTTCGCTAGTTGCTTCAATAATAGCTGCTTCGGCCGTATCCCAGTTTTCTTTAGTACCAATATATTTATCCGGATTATCAGGATCTCTTAATGAGATTTGGGCTGTAAATTCCTTAAAACCCATTTTATTTAGAACATGTGTGGTGAGTTCTAATACATCTAAAAACTCTCCTTTAACTTGCTCTGGTGTACAGAATATGTGTGCATCGTCCTGAGTAAATCCACGCACTCTAGAAAGTCCATGAAGTTCGCCACTTTGCTCGTAGCGATATACTGTTCCAAATTCTCCAATGCGTAACGGAAGCTCTTTATACGATCTGGGACGATGTCCATAAATTTCACAGTGATGAGGACAATTCATCGGTTTTAATAAAAATTCCTCGCCCTCTCTTGGTGTATTTATCGGTTGAAAACTATCCTCTCCATATTTAGCATAATGACCAGAAGTCACATATAAATTTTTATGCCCGATATGCGGAGTTACCACCATTTTATAACCTCGCTTCTCTTGTTCAGCTCTTAAAAAGTTTTGTAGTCGCTCGCGAACTTGTGTGCCTTTAGGCAACCAAATGGGTAATCCTGAACCAACCTTCTCAGAAAACATAAATAGCTCTAATTCAGCACCTAGTTTTCTGTGATCTCGCTTCTTAGCCTCTTCAAGCATTTCGAGATATTGATTCAACTCTTTTTGCTTTGGAAAAGTAATGCCATAGATCCGGGTCATTTGCTGACGCGTCTCGTCACCTCTCCAGTAGGCTCCTGCCAAATTCATCAATTTAACGGCCTTAATTTTTCCTGTATCGGGAATATGAGGTCCACGACATAAATCCGTAAAATTTCCTTGAGTGTAAAAAGTAATCTGGCCGTCTTCAAGATCTTCGAGCAACTCTAATTTGTATTCATCTCCTTTTTCTTCGAAGTATTTTATCGCATCTGCTTTAGATATTTCTTGACGCTCAAAACTATTTTTCTCTCGGGCTAGCTCTAATATTTTTGCCTCTATCCCGGGTAAATCCGCAGGCGTCAAGGTTTTTTCTCCTAAGTCTACGTCATAATAAAACCCATTGTCGATCGCGGGACCGATACCAAATTTTACACCTGGATATAATGCCTCTAAGGCTTCCGCCAATAAGTGAGCCGATGAGTGCCAGTAGGTCGCATTACCATCTTTGGATCCCCAGGTATTTAAAACCAAGGTAGAATCTTCTTCAATTGGTCTATTGGCATCAACGACCTCTCCATTAACTGTTGCAGAAAGCACGTTTCTAGCTAGACCTTCACTAATAGAAAGTGCTACATCCATAGCAGAAGTGCCTTTCTCAAGCTCTTTAATCGAACCGTCTGGTAATGTAATCTTTATCATGACTTTATGTTTGAAAAAACCAACTACAAAGAAACGATGGATTATTACCAAAGTGAAATTTTAAAAACACAGATTTAAACCAAATTTGACTAGACAGTGTTATTTAGCAAATTATCTTAATCATGAAAATATTCACAAAATCAGATCAAGCATATGGGGCTTTTAATAATGGCCAGATTGTGGAGAATAAACCTCTAGGTTTTCCGCAAGATGGAGGAGAATTACGCCCATATTCAAATTTGTTTTATTGGGCAAATGCCGAAGCAAATAGAGATAGCACAATTGGCCTTCACCCTCATCAAGGATTTGAGATAATGAGTTTTGTATTAGAAGGTAAAATCAGACATTTTGATACAAAATTAAAGAGTTGGCGTGACCTTGAAGCTGGAGATGTTCAGATCATTAGAGCAGGTAATGGGATTAGTCATATGGAGTTTATGGCAGAAGGGTCGAGAATGTTTCAGATTTGGGCCGATCCCGATTTAAGTCAGAGTTTGTCCAAAGAGGCATCTTATGACGATTATGCAGGTCATCTTTTTCCTACAGAATCATCGGATGGAGTTACAAGGACCACTTTGATAGGAGAGGGTAGTCCACTGTCTATGGATACGCCGCATTTTTATGTGGAGCGCATAGATATTGACGGAAGTCATACTTTAAAAAGAGAAGAAAACGAGACATTATCTGTGTATTGTTTAAAAGGAGATTTTAGTTTTAATGACAATGCAGTGAGACAGGATGATTTCGTTCTAGACCACTCGAATGATGTAATTAATATTAAGGGACAAGGCGAATTATTTGTCATTCGATCCTTAATTGATCCCGGCTATAAAACTTACGCAAATCGATTTAAAAATTAATTTACAGTTGCAGCCTGTATGGCCTCTAAAGCTTCTGCTGCTTTTTGGAATTTAGAATTTAGATTAATTGCATTTTGATAGTCCGTGATGGCCGCTTCTTTTTTACCCATCATTTCATTGGCGATTCCTCGATAATAAAATGCGAGGTAAGAGTTTGGTTGAACCTGAGTGATAATGTCAAATTCCTCCCAAGCCCTTTGAAGTGAATCTTGTTCGAGCAATAATATTCCCGAATTTAAATACGCATCGGCATAACTCCTGTCGATGCTTTTAATTCGGTTATATAGATCCATGGCCTCTTCGATCCTGTTGTTGTTTTGAAGATAAAAGGCTTTGGTGTGGAGTGCTTGAATATTTGTGGGATCTATATTAATGGCGTTATCATAATATTGTTCTGCCAGCTTACTTCCGTTATTCGCATACATTTCTCCAAGAATAAGCCAAGCATCGGTTAATTCTGGATCCATTTCTACGGCCGTCTGAAAACTATTGATGGCTTGCGTAAATTGTTCTTGCTCTTTAAAATTTAAACCAAGCATGAGGTACGCGTCTGCATTTTCTCGGTCGTATTTTATAATGCGATTTATCGTACTAATCGATTTGTCGTATTGTTTTAAGATGTACTGAAACTCACACAGTTTTAAAAGAGAAGGGATGCGCTCTGGATACATTTTTACGACCTGCTCCATGGTATATAATGCGCGCTTAGATTGGTAATAATCAAGATACACATCGGCTAGTAAATGGTAATAATTCGGATTAAGTGAGTCAATAACCATCGCAGATTTTAAATCTTCAATGGCTCGATCATAATTTGTCCGATCGTAAAACAATTCCGCACGCTTAAAATAAAGATCTGGATTGGATGTGTTTTTACTGATGGCTTCTGTGGCGAAATCAATATCTGTATCCCCGGTTAGTTCAGAAACCTCGACTTTTTCACCCGGCTTGTGGCATGCGATAAATAATATAACTAAGACCAATAAATTCCAAGACTTCATAGATAGAGTATTGTCGCGCAAATTTAGTGTATATAATACACCACTTTCGTAAATTATCCTCGTTTAATACGAAAAAGACAGTTCTTATATTTTTACGACTTGCGTCAAAAAGGATCATTACATATAAACCTGCTTTGCTTTTTTTGTATTTGCCTTTCGGCGAATGTAAACGCGCAATTATCGCATCACCTACAAGGAGAAAATGTTCGATTAGTCAAACTGGATTTTGCTGATCGCCCAGTTGTCACTACGAACAACAGAATTTGTCATTGGGATACAAAATTTGAATGCTCTATCGAACCTGTGACTTCCGTCAATAATTTTTTGATCCTGGATAATGGGGATATTATGCTAGCTACCTTTAGAGGAGCCTACCATAAAGCATTTGATGATTTTATACCGTTAAGACCTCCCATGCAGGGTTTTGTTTCCGTTTTTGATGTGATCGAATATGATCGATCTTTTGCCTTTGCCACGGATAAAGGGATATGGAAATATTCAGACAAACTGGAGAAGATTCCTACCAAACCGCCTTACGATTTATCAGAAAACACAAAACTCTTAAGTCTTAATAATTCATTATTCAGTGTGGTTTCAAATGCCCTAGTCGGCATATCGGATACAAGTGAGATACATGTTTTCGACGGCCGTATCATACATGCGTTAGAGATTTCAGGAAAAGCAGTAATTGCTCTTGATCTCGGAGGTATAGTGATTTTAGAAAATGGCCAACAAAGAAAACTCAATTTTCCCGGAATGGACATTGGCAATTTAATCCGTTTCGTAAAACGCTGTGGTGATGACATTATCATTTATTCGGAGAAAGGGCTCTTTAAATGGAGGGAATCATCCAATGATATATTTTCGCTTTCAATTCCATCGGATTTATATCGCTATGTTATAAACGATGTGGAAATTGATCGATGGGGGCGTTTATCTGTTGCTACCAATAATGGATTGTATCAATGGAATACAGATGATCATTTAGTAAATACAGTGCCTGTATTTTTAAGCGATGAAACACGAGTCACAACTCTTCAAGAAAAACCATATTATTTAAAGAATAATAGAATTGAAATCCCAGAAACAGAAGACGCTCTAAAATGGAACTTTAAAACTTTTCATTCTTCAGTCGAACCAAAGATTGAGTATCAGATAAATTCTTCAGCTTGGAAATCTTTAAAGAAAAATGAAGCGTTAATAACCATGGACCTAATGCATGGTGAAAACTCTTTGGCAGTTCGAGCTTCTTCTGATGGAAAACGTTTCACACCACCGGTTCGATATGAAATCTTTAGGGTACATCCGAAACCTGTGTACAACTTTTTACCTTTTGCACTTACAGCCGTCGGGTTGTTATTATTGATATGGTGGGCGTGGTCTCGATATCAAAATAGTCAGAAAAAGATACTCCAAGAAAGAGATCGTTTGAAATTGGAAAATGAAAAACTAAAACTCGAACATCAGTCCATGCAATTGCAAATGAACCCTCATTTTCTTTTTAATGCATTGAATTCTATACAAGGATTAATTGCGCTTGGGGATAACAAAGAAGCTAGAGCGCGGTTAAAAGATTTTTCCTTAATGATGCGTGGGGTTTTACAGCAAAGCCGAGATGACAAAATTAGTCTTGCGGAAGAGATAAAATTCCTAAAACAATATCTCACCTTAGAACAATTATGCCGTAACAATAAATTTAATTTTGAAATCCAATCATTTGTGGCAAATGAGGTTTTTATACCTCCTTTAATTATTCAGGCATTCGTCGAAAATGCGATTGTACATGGTGTGTCTAAACTAAATCGAAGAGGAAAAGTCAAAGTAGTTTTTAATGAAGGAACTGATCATGTTTTATGTGTCGTTGATGATGACGGAGTCGGAAGAACTTTGACGAAAGTCAAAGACCCCTCTCATAAAAGTGTGGCATTAAACTTAGTCAACGAGCGACTCAGAAAGTTTTTTGGAAACAAATCAGAGTACGTCACATTTGTGGATAAAATGGATGAAAATGAAAATTCTTTAGGAACGACAGTAAATATTAAATTGCCTAAACTTAATTAAATATATGCGCGCCGTAATTGTAGATGATATGGATTTGGCTCGGGCCAATTTAAAGGCTGATTTAGAATTGCATTGTCCTTCGATTGAACTCGTGGGAGAGGCTGATGGTGTAGTTTCAGCAGCAAAGCTTCTTAGAAATTTAGAAACGGATATTTTGTTCTTGGACATTGACATGGATGATGGTACAGGCTTTGACTTACTCGAAATGATAGACCATAAAAAGTATCATGTCATATTTACGACGGCGTCAGACCAACATGCGATAAGAGCATTTCAATTTTCGGCAATTGACTACTTGTTAAAACCTATAGATGGTGAGTTACTAGAAAAAGCCGTTGAAAAATTATCAATACATTCTAATTCAAATAATTCTCAGTTGAGCCTACTCAAAGATTCATTGCAAGGGAAGGAACGACCAGAAAAAATTGCGCTTCATACACAAGAAAAAATGGTGATCAGACCGATTAAAGAAGTTGTTCGTTGTGAAGCCATGGGCAATTATACACAGTTCTTCTTTAATGACGGAGAAAAACTTCTAGTCACAAAGACTTTAAAAGAGTTTGATGGCTTTTTATCAGAATACGATTTTTTTAGAACGCATCAATCACATCTAGTCAATTTAGACTACGTTAAAGCCTATATTAAGACGGAAGGGGGTTATTTGTTAATGAACGATGGCACTCATGTTTCCGTTTCTGTACGAAAGAAACCTGTTTTGGTAGAAGCCTTAAACGAATTCTTGAAGTAATCAGATCTAAAGTGGATTGTTAAAGCTTTAACCCTAGGGGTTTACATAAGCTCATTGAACTAAGATTATTTGTATTTTGGGCACAAACCGACGATTTTACTACTATGGACGGGCTATTTAGAAAAGAAAAATATCAAGAATACGTAGACTTAATTAAAAACGTCAAGGAAGAAGTATCCACTTCCATGTTTGACACGCGAGTTAAAAATCAAACGGATTCTATTTTAGAAGATTTAAAAGATAAATCTGATGTTCAGTATCTAAATATGGCATTGATTTTTTTGACGATACCATTGCTTCTCATTTTAGTGGGACAATACATTCAATTTGGTTTTACCTTACGCACAATCATATTGGTTTTCCTTCTTGGATTCTTTCTCCTTTATAGATCGGCTATGAAATCTGTAACTGTAGAAAGTGTTTTAAAAGGTAGGGCAATGTCCAAGTTTGAATATGATGAAAACAATCAAGCTTTGGGATTAAATGCAAAGTTAGATTACATTCTATCCGGGATCGCAGTTAAAAAATCTAGACTAAATTTAACACGTTGGTATTACGCCTTGTTCTTTCCTTTTCTGATGGTTTTCGTTACTGAAATCGTCAAAGGTGAATTTGATACCAAATGGTATGTTATAGGCTTAATTCTGGCTTTTCTAACGGGAGGCTACTTTTGGTGGAAGTACTTTGGCTATGATTTGGATGATCTCGAAATTACAGAAGACGAAATCGTAGATATCCAAAGAAGAATAAATAGTTAAAATTTCGAGTCTATAGTTTCTAATTCTGAATCATCTACAGATTTAAACCATTTTTTTAATTGTTTTTTTGCACGCGCTTTGATACCGTCATTAATATATGTGGCGATTAGAACTAGACCCATCGCCAACACTCCAAGGTCATCTGTAAATCCTATATATGGTGTTATGTCGGGAATGCTATCAATTGGACTTAATAAATAACCTAAAGTCCCAATAACGATCATTTTAGCCCAGGTAGGTGCTTCACCCCATAGTAAAGCATTGTATAGAAGTAAAGCGGAATAAACAGTCTGAATCCCGAGGGTTTTCGCTTTTGTTTTCAAAAATCCCAAGAGCTTCTTTGGGTCGTAATCTTTCTCGTATTTCTTAATAAGCTCCTTCATTGTACTAAAAATAACGCTTAGCTAGCAGTCTAAGTTTCATTATTCGATAAACGTGGATAATTAATAGGTAAATAAATGCTCCAGTAGTATTGTCGAAACTTTAGTTGATACGTATTTTTGCGCCGTGAGTAATTTAGACCGCTTGTTCGCAGTTATTTCTGAGGACACGCGAACGAAGCAGATTGTAGAATTAGTTAAAAGTCCGACTCCAGCAATTGCATTAACCACTGGAATGCCTGGAGCACAGGATTGCTTTGTCCTCTCCTCAATATTTAAGCAAACTCTTCAAACTCAGATATATCTAGCAAGCGATAAAGAAGATGCTGCTTACAGTTATAATACCTTATGTAATTTAGTTGGAGACTCTTATGTCCACTTCTTTCCCGATTCTTTTAAAAAGCCGAGAGTTTTTGATGAATTGAAAAGTAATCATGTTCAACAAAGAACAGAACTGGTCAATAAACTAAACCTTCATAAAGACGAACCTTCAATTATCGTATGTTATCCTGAATCCATTTTTGAAAAAGTTGTTGATCCAGAATTACTCGAAAAAAATCAAATAAAATTTAAAACAGGTGAACAGGCGGATATTGATTACCTCATTGAGTTAATGGTAGAGTTTGGATTTGAACGAGTCGAGTTTGTGTACGAACCTGGACAGTTTTCAGTCAGGGGAGGAATAGTGGATGTGTTTTCATATGGAAATGAATGGCCCTATCGAATCGAACTTTTTGATGACGAAGTAGAATCTATTCGAACTTTTAATCCGACCAATCAACTTTCAGTTAGCCGATTAAAGCAAATTTCCATTATCCCGAATATCAATCAGAAATTTAAGCAGTCAGAAAAGGTTTCGATTTTTAAAATATTAAATAAAAACTCAGGTCTTTGGATAAAAGACTTAGATATGCTTATGGATCGATTGCAGATGTGTTTTGCAGAGGCTGAAAAGTTTTCAAAAACCTTTAAGTTTAACGATGACGAGGAATTGAAAAATATCTTTAACGATCGATCATTTATTTATCCAGATGAGATTGTAAACGAATTGATCTCATTCAACATGTGCTTGTTAAAAAAACCAAGCACTTCTTTAGAATATAAGTATACATTGCCCTACGAGGCAAAAGCGCAACCCAGCTTTAATAAGCAGTTCGAACTTCTCATTAATGATTTACAGCGTAAAGAACAGGAAGGTTATGAGAATTTTATGTTTACAGATAGCTCAAAACAGATTGAGCGATTCTATAACATATTTGAAGATTTAAATGCAGAAGTAAAATTCCATCCTGTGAATACGTCCATTCATGCAGGATTTATAGATCCAATATGGAAGACCTCTTGTTATACTGATCATCAGATATTTGAACGATTTCATCGGTACAAATTAAAATCGGGGTTTACCAAAGAACAGGCCATTTCTCTTAAAATGTTGAGAGAATTAAAACCAGGAGACTTCGTCACGCATATCGATCACGGGATTGGAAAATATTCGGGTCTTGAAAAAATTGATATTAATGGACACACCCAAGAGTCAGTGCGATTAATTTATCTCAATAATGATGTCCTCTATGTGAGTATCAATTCGCTCCACAAAATTTCGAAATATGTTGGCAAGGATGGGACCGCACCTAGATTAAGTAAAATCGGAGGAGATGCGTGGAAGTCCCTCAAGCAGCGAACAAAGAGAAAGGTAAAAGATATCGCCAAGGAGCTCATCAAACTTTATGCTCAACGGAAAAAATCAGAAGGACATGCATTTCCACCAGATGGCTATCTACAGAATGAATTAGAAGCTTCCTTTATTTATGAGGATACACCGGATCAATTAAAAGCGACGAATGATGTAAAAGGGGATATGGAGAAAGCTAATCCCATGGACCGACTTATTTGTGGGGATGTCGGTTTTGGGAAGACGGAAGTGGCCATGCGCGCCGCTTTTAAAGCCGTTGTTGGAGGAAAACAAGTGGCCATTCTGGTTCCTACGACGATTTTAGCACTTCAGCATTACAAGACTTTCTCTGATCGACTTAAAAACTTTGCGACCGATGTGGATTATGTCAATCGATTTAGGACGACCAGGCAAAAAACAGAGATTTACAAGAAATTAGAAGAGGGTAAAATCGATATCATTATAGGAACTCATGCTTTGCTCAATAAAAAAGTAAAATTTAAAGATCTCGGATTGTTGATTATTGATGAAGAACAAAAGTTTGGTGTGGCAGCCAAGGAAAAATTACGTTCGCTTAAGGTAAATGTGGATACCCTAACTTTAACAGCCACGCCAATACCGAGGACCCTGCAGTTTTCACTTATGGCTGCTAGAGATTTATCCATTATCCGTACGCCGCCTCCTAACCGGCAGCCAATTCATACCGAACGAAGGGTATTTAACGATGATATCATTCGAGAGTCTATATATTATGAAGTCAATAGAGGTGGTCAGGTGTTTTTTGTTCATAATCGCGTAAAAACCTTACCCGATATGGCCGCTCTTGTCAAAAGATTGTGCCCAGATGTAGATGTGGCCATGGCACACGGACAAATGGAGTCTAAGCAATTAGAAGAAAAATTACTCGGATTTATCAATAAGGATTTTGATGTTTTGGTCTGTACTAACATCATCGAAACAGGGTTAGATATTCCTTCAGCGAATACAATTATTATAAATAACGCCCATCAATTTGGAATGAGTGATTTACACCAATTACGTGGACGTGTTGGTCGAAGTAATCGAAAAGCATTTTGTTATCTATTTGCGCCACCTTTATCGGTATTGACTTCAGAAGCTCGAAAGAGAATTCAGACTCTTGAAGAATTTAGTGATCTAGGAAGTGGTTTTGAAATCGCCATGAAGGATTTGGATATTCGCGGTGCAGGTAATTTACTGGGTGGTGAACAAAGTGGCTTTATCGCAGATATTGGTTTTGAAACCTATCAGAAAATTCTTGAAGAAGCCATTCACGAATTAAAGGAAAACGAATTCAAAGATTTGTTCAAGGAGGAAAAAGAAGAAAAAAGAGATTACGTTAGAGATGTGGAGATCGATACGGATATCGAGATGTTAATCCCTGATGGTTACATTCAAAATATTCAAGAGCGATTGCGATTGTATACAGAAATGAATTCCATTGAAGACGAAGATGGGTTAATCTTATTTAGAGATAAATTAAAAGATCGATTTGGTCCTGTCCCTAGACAGATTGACGAACTGTTTAACGGCCTACGATTAAGATGGCAATGTAAGCAGTTGGGTTTCGAACGCTTATCTCTCAAAAATCGAAAACTCCGCTGTTTTTTCATAGCCAATGCTCAATCAAGCTTTTTCGAGTCGGACCGATTTAATGAGATACTAAAATATATATCAACCGATGGACAGGCTCTGGGCTTAAACTTAAAACAGTCTAGGAATTATCTCATCGTAATAAAAGATGGAGTTAAAAATTTAAAAGAGGCAAATGTGGTGCTTAACCGCATTCAAGAGTCTCTGACTTCTTAAAGTGCATACTGCTTGTAAATCATCTCAAGTAATTCCGTAAACACTTTTTTTATTCTTTTATTGGATCCTTCAAAATGGTTAGCCATAAACGAGAAAATAAGTCGATCTCCTTTCTGAGTGGTTATATATCCGGATAGACAATAATTATTAGATAAACTTCCTGATTTAGCATGAATAAAACGGAGTGGTTTAGATAAGGATTTTTTATTCCCTTCCGGGAAAAAATAACCGATGTCTTCACCAAGATTCGATTTGATTTTCTGCAAGGCGTATATAAAATTAGAGGGACTATTTAAGTTGTACCTAGATAAACCCGATCCATCTACCCAACGAATAGGGTCAGAAAAGCCATCATAAATTTCATCTAAAGATTTTTTAATGATCCATTTTGAAGACAGAGTATCGGATAAGTGATAGGATGATTGAAGTAAAAATTGTTCGGCTAAAAAATTATTGGAATCATACATCATTCGATGTAAGAGGCTGTCTCGACTAAAGCCTTTGACGTCTTTATGAAATTCTCTTTTTACATTCTTTTCAAAATGCACTTTTCGATGAAGAGTGTCGCTCAATAATCGCACAATAAGTGAGTCGGACTGCACCATGGGAAAAGATGAATTAACTAAGCGATCACTTTTGTCTAGCATGACAGAAATTCTATTGCTATGTAGATCTCTTTCTATGTAAAATTTTGAGCTATCTGAAGAGCTTCGAACAAAATCATTAAAATAACGAGGAACTGTTCGTATCGTGGAGTGTTGATTGGCTTTGTAAACCCATATGCTGTTTCCAAAAATAGGGTAGGGGCTTTTCTCCGTTTGGTAAAGGTATTTATAATCATCCCATGACCATCCTGGACCATACGGACCGTCCGACATATGTGGGGCATTGTATATGATTTTTCCTCGGTGTGCATTCAGTAAATCGTAAGCACTTTGGTTGTCTTCAATAAATGGATTTAGAAATAACGGATATCCATTCCCACAAAAAATCAAAGTATCGCCAAAGTAATCATAAGACAGAGAACTAAGCTGAGTTTCTAAGTATTCTAGAGCGACCCCCAAAGTCAATATTTTCATATTGGAAGCTGGGGTAAAAAGTTTATGAGAGTTTAATTCGTAAACAGTATCTCTTTTTTGCGGGTCGTATACACTTATGCCAATAAAGGCATTGCGGAATGCCTCCGATTCTCGTAATAAAGAATCTACTCTTTCGGAAAAACTTAACTCTTTCTTTAAAAATCGATCTTTATTGTCTGGGACTAGAATGACACGATCAATTTTTTTCTGACAAGAAATAAAAAGGCCACTGCCAAGGCTCAGTAGAAAAATATAGAATAATGATCGCGTAAAAATCAACTCCTTAAATTTTACGTCTGTATTCTTGTAGATTGGTCGAAATGCTGATGTGGTTATTGGCGCCAGCTAAATGATAATACCCCAATCCATAGTCGATTCTGAATTTATATATTTTTAATCCAAGACCAAAAGAAAATCCAGCGAGACTTCGCCATTGTTCTACAGACAATTCGGCACGACGTAAATGATTGTATGCAAATCGAAGCCTTAGGTTTTCAGATTTGCCCAATAAAAATTCACCTTGGAAAATGAAATGTCTAAATAAATTATCCACGTTATTATTAAATTCATTTACCTCTATGGGTTCTCCAAATAGATTGGTAGTTTCTCTTTGAGAAGGATCATCATATCGAATGCTCCATTGTTGTAAATTATGGGCGACGATTGAATATCTAAATGGTAAGTGTTTTAATCTTTGCGAAACGCCGATTTGTATGTCTAATGGAGTATCACCCCTTTCTGTGTTAAACTTGTCAAATTGAGCCCCGGCACTTCTAATTACAAATGCGGCATCAAATCGACTTCCTGGATTGGAATACATTAAACCAAAGTCAGCTAAAAATCCATTCGAATTGTAAGACTCAAATCTAGAGAAAACGGGCTTTAGATTTACTCCAACTCGGATTCTTTCGTTTAACTGTTTTGCACCCCCAACAACAAAAGCGATTTCGTTAGCCTCAAAACTTCCCAATGGAGTATTTCCGATGACATCCGTTAGGTCAAAGCTTCCATAATTTATAAACTGTATGCCTGCATGCACATCGACACCCCATCGATCAAGTGAGTGCCCATAATTGACATTGCCATTCCTAATTCCAGAAAAATGATAATTATAATTAAAGGCTAATTGTTGGTGCATCGAATCAGAGGTGACAGCAGGGTTCTGGAGGGCCAGAGCTACATCATCATCCTTAACGGTTATGAGAGTACCACCAAGGGCAGTAACTCTAGAAGATGCGGGAAGATTGGCAAATTCATAAATATGCAGTCCCCCAATTTGAGCTTGACTCAAAAAGGATAAAAAGAGTAAAGAAAAACTAATTATAATTCTCATTGACTAATGTCTCCTTCTGCTAAAGTCCAAATAGTGCGACATTTTCGTAAACTGTCACAGATCATTTTTTTATCTAAGATACCCTCTTCATTATAATGCTCTAACAGACCAAATTCATTATCTCCATTTAGATAAGTGCCCGACCACTGTAGTTGACCATTTTTATAGTATTCTTTAAACGGACCGTTCTCTTCGTTGTTTTCAAAAGTTACCTCTTCCATGAGTTCACCCGTGATAAAATAGCGTTTAGCCACACCTTGAAGCACACCATGTACAAATTCACTTTCTAAATTTAACCGACCATTGTCATAATATTCCTTAAATGGTCCATGAATGGTGTCATTTAAATAAAACTCACTCGATTTAAGAGTACCGTCTTCAAAAAATACTTTCCATTCGCCTTGAGCGAGACCATGATCGTAATTTACCGAACTGAATATTTGTCCCCCTTCGTAAAAAGATTCATATAGTCCGTTTTTGACAGTGTCCATGGTAGCCTCATATCTCTCCATGAGATTTCCTTCCTCATCAAAGACTTCGACGGTGATGCTGTCCTGACAACTCATAAGACTTACAAAGCACAAAATCCCTATAATGTATTTGATCATGTTGTTCCGTTTCATTGCTTTAACGAAAGTTAAGCATTGCAATTGTTTGAATGAATATAAAAGGATAAACAAAAAAGCCCGAATGTCATCCATCCGGGCTTTCACTAATTTTTAAGGGTGTTACATGTTTAACAAGTAACGTTGGTCTGAAATGTCTGCTTTATTTTTTAAAGCTTCAATCAGTTTAAAATTAACCTGACTTCTCATCGAATTAGTGGTTGTATTTCTTGCGAAAGGAATATTCGACAGAGCCGGAGCATCTACTTTGTTTGTTGGTTGGACCAGAAAAACACCTGTTTTACCAATCACAGCTTTTGATGTTTCATTAAGTCCCGTTTTCATAGCTGTAGCTACAACATCAGGCTCAAAGCCTAATCCCTCGCCATTTGATGTGCCAAAATTAACCCCAGACACGGTGCTAACACTACTTCCAAATTGTCCAGCAATGGCATTCAGGTCGCTACCAGAAATTTGGTCTATGATTTTTTCACCTTTCATTTTATTAATAAGTATTGCCTCTACTTCTGACCGTGCACTCTCAACACTTCTCAATCCTGCTTTTTCTATCGATTTAAGACCGATGGCGACATATTTGTTGTCGTAATAAAGTCTAGGATCAGAAAAAGAGTAAACTTCTGGTGAAACATCACCTACATTTGTATCCGAATCAAATAACCATCGCACCATTTCTCTTGGAACATTTCCACTTCCAAGGGAACCAAAAATGTAATCATTCGCCAATAGGCTATTTAATTCTTCAATTCTCACGTTGTTATTTGAACTTAGAGAAGCTTCTAGATCCGCTAGAGTTCTGTTTGCTTCTACTAAATCTGCTACCTGGTTGTTAACAAGATCTTGAGTAGTTTCAGATGGTGTAATCGGTGTCGCTATGTAAGCAAGTTTGAATTTATTATCTCGGGTATTATAAATTTTATCCTGTACATTAATAAGGTGTAAACTGCGTTACGACAGTACCATAATCTCCTTCATCTCCATCATAAAAACAATAATCGTTAAACTCAGGAACCATTCTACCTTGACCAAAAGTCCCTAAATCACCTCCTTGAGCACCAGAACCTTGATCCTCAGAATGCACTTTCGCCAATTCGGCAAAACTGTTTCCACCACTTCGAATGACATTTAATAATGAATCAGCGTATGCTTGAGCCGCTGCCACTGATACAGGATCGTTTTGATCTGCTCTTCTTAAGATGTGACGCGCTTCTACTGAATCTGCTACCGTGCGCTTATCCATTAAACGGACGACACTATAAGTTCCATTGTCTAAATATGGACCATATGTATCACCAACATTCATTCCTGGAACAACATCACGAATACCTTCTGGTAATTCACTTTGCGAAAAATAAATTGGCGCTAAAACACCCTGATTGCTCGTCACAAATTGTTCTACATTATCCGTGCTTTGAAGTCCTGTTAAAAGCTGAGATGACTCACTTCTTCTTAAAACAGAATCCTCTGGAGATGCGATTACATCATATACAACATAACTCGCAGATCTCGTTTCTTGATCTTTTTTAAATAAAGCAGAGTTTGAGCTGATATAATTTTGAATGTCATTGTCCGTTACCTGAACTTCAGCATCAGGAATTTGAGTGAACGGGATTTTGACAAAATTAAAATCAACTGTCGCGTTTTGACCTTTGTGAGATTCTTCTAGCATCCAAGTAGGAGTATAAATCCCCTTTGAAACCATTTGACTTAGTTTAGTCTGAAGCTGAGTTTTAACAATCTGCTTTTCTTGCTCAGCCCAAAATGCTCTCATGCCTGGGTTCGTAAATTCTCCGTTTTCGATAGCATCCTTAAAAGACTGAAGGTTTGTTCTGTTGATTTGTCCTGTCTGATCTCTGAAGTTCTGCTGTATTACTGGACTTAAATTATCGCCAAATTGAAGATCCATAAGTTCTTCTCGGCTAATCTTCATGCCTAAATCATCGGCTTCTTCGCTTACTAATGCTTTCTCAACAAAGAAATTCCATAGTGTATTTTGTACGGCGTAAGGATCCGCACCAGAATTACTATATAACGCGTTTTGTGCAGAATTAAACTCCTGATAATTTATTGGAGTCCCTGCAACTTCTCCCATACTCGGATTCAGTCCGGCTTGTGGTCCATTAGCACCTACCATATCCATGATCACAAATGAGGCCAAGGCCACACCAAGTACTATTAAAACAAACCAGAAATTCTTTCGAATCGTCCCAATTAATGCCATTGTGTCTGTATTATCTTATTTAAAAATGAGGCTTCTTCCAAAGCGGGACAAAGGTATATTCTTTGGTGCGCTTTTCAAAGAATTTAAATGGCTAATCAAAAGCCCGATTTTATTGATCTTTTTTGCCTTTTTCATATTCCGCGAAAGCGTGAAGTTCTTCAAAGAAATCCTCCCCAAATTTTCTGATGATGGCATCCCTAGAGAATTGATACAAAGGCATTTCTAATTCTTTTCCGTAGCTACAGGCTTCAGAACAGATATCCCATCGATCATAATTCAGGGCTTTAAACCCGGTTTCTGCATTCTCAGAGACTCGAATCGGATATAAATGACAAGAAACAGGTTTTTTAAAATCTGACTTTCCTTCATTATATAACTTTTCAAAACTACACTGGGCATGACCTAGCTCGTTTCGAACCATAAAAACGCATGCCCCGTTTTCTAAAAGATTTGTCCCTTCAAAACCAGGCTCTTTATATTGGACTACAGCTCCATCTTTTACGATTTTTTCTTTGGCTTCCGCCAATAGGTCTTCTTTAAGTCTGGGGAGTAATTCAAGGATTTTAGTTTTTTCTTCCTCACTGACAGGAGCTCCATAATCGCCTTCCCAACAACAAGCGCCTTGACATCGTTTTATGTTACAAACAAAGTCTTTTTCGATTATATCATGACTTACCAAGACATCTTGTATTATAATCATCCTATTTACTTAGTTCGATCAAAAAATTCGTGGATATTAATGACAAGCAAATTTGTCCTTAAATCCTTATTATTGCACAAAATTTTTCTAAAATTTCAAAGATGAAATACTTTACTGTTTTTTTTCTGTTTCTATCTCTTAACCTGGCTCAAGGCCAAAGTGTAAATTCTGATCAAATTCGAGAAGAAGTTAAGGCTTTAACTGAACTATTCGACCTAAATGATGTTCAGCAACAAAAGGCTGTGCAGATTCTTGACAGAAAGTATGCCGATTTAGAAAAACTTAATAGTTATCGAGATACCGACCCTAGTTTTTACCGTCAGAAGAGGCGTAGCTTACATGAGGGTACCCAAGGATCGATACTTCTCATTTTGGATGCTCAAAATGAAGCTCAAATGATGGCTTATAAAAAATGGAAAAAAGATCAACGCATCAAACGCGCTCAATTAGTAAATAAACTAAAAGAGCAAGGTGCAGATCCCGAAGATATTAAAGACGCTAAGGTAGGATTGGGCTTAACGTAGTCCGATCTTTTATTAAATCCACATGAATGAATCCACTTAAGGAAAAATTTGCGGCCAAAGCCAGTGCCCTTGCTGGTGAAATTAAGGCTCTGCTTAAAGAAAAGGGCGACACGACAGTAGGAGAGGTAACTCTTAAACAAGTATTCGGAGGAATGCGAGGTGTCAAAAGTATGATTTGTGAAACCTCGGTTTTAGATCCTATTGAAGGTATACGATTTAGAGGTTACTCAATTCCTGAATTAAAAAAACTATTACCCACAGCAGAAGGCGGTAAAGAACCTCTTCCCGAAGGATTGTTTTGGTTAATGTTAGTGGACGAGCTCCCGACTCAAGATCAAGTAAAATGGTTAACTGAAGAATGGAGGTCACGAAGTGAAGTCTCTCAAGCCACTTTTGATGTCTTAGATTCCTTACCTGCTGATGCGCACCCAATGGTTCAGTTGTGCGTCGCTCTAAACGCGATGAGTTTAGACTCCATCTTTACAGCTAGATACGCTGAAGGGATGAATAAGAGAGAATATTGGGATGCGACCTTTGAAGATTCTATGAATCTGATAGCAAAATTGCCAAGGGTAGCGGCTTACATATATAGACGTACCTATCATAATGGCGAACACATCGCCCCAGACCCAAATCTTGATTGGGCCGCTAACTTCGCACATATGCTTGGGGTCAATGATCCAGATTTTAAAAGTTTAATGCGCTTATACCTTACTATACATGCGGATCATGAAGGGGGAAATGCGTCGGCTCACACTGTACACTTAATAGGTTCGACTTTAAGTAATGCCTATATGTCCCTTGCAGGTGGTATGAATTCATTAGCAGGACCATTGCACGGACTGGCTAATCAGGAAGTAATAAAATGGATTTTTGAGTTGGTCGAGAAAGTAGGTACTACAAAACCTACCAAAGATCAATTGAGAGAATATATTAACCAGACTCTTGCCAATGGTCAAGTAATTCCCGGTTACGGTCATGCGGTACTTCGTCAACCAGACCCACGATTTACAGCCCAAAAGGTTTTCGCAGAGGAATACATAAAAGACGATGATATTGTTCAAGTAGTTTGGGATCTATTCGACGTTGTTCCAGATATTCTGGGAGCTTTAGGAAAGGTCAAAAATCCATGGCCAAATGTAGATGCCCACTCTGGTGCATTGCTTGTCCATTATGGATTAAAGGAATATAGTTACTATACAGTCTTATTTGGTGTATCTAGAGCCTTAGGAGTATTAAGTTCGCTATGTTGGTCTCGTGCTATGGGATTCCCTCTAGAAAGACCAAAATCTGTCAGTACAGAATGGGTAAAAAATTTTTTAAACGATAACCAAGCTTAATAATGAACATTCCAGATAATTTAAAATATACTAAAGAGCACGAGTGGGTACGCTTAGAAGAAGATGGTACAATTACCGTAGGTATCACCGATTTTGCGCAAGGAGAGCTTGGAGAGTTAGTATATGTTGAAATTGATACACTAGGGGAATCTGTTGAAAAAGACGAAGTTTTTGGTACCGTAGAAGCCGTGAAAACAACAAGTGATTTATTTATGCCTATTTCTGGTGAGGTGTTGGAGTTCAACTCGGAGTTAGATGAAAACGAAGGTGATAATCCTGGATTGATAAATTCTGATCCTTATGGAGAAGGGTGGATTGTAAAAATAAATCCAAGCGATCAGGCACAATTAGATGAGCTTCTTGATCATAAAGCCTATGGTGAGTTAGTGGGTTAATTTTTTTATCTCACACACCAAAACCATTTCTTGTAGCATCTACTCTTTAATGAAGTCGTATTTAGAAGATAATCTTGACTTTCGTCAAAATTTCCCAATACATTTTGGCTTCTAGGATTAAAATGCTAATATTAGCAACTCATTTTTCTAAAGAAAAAAACTTAAATCGATGTCAAATTTAGAGATAACAGGAACGATGGCGCTTGTAGGCCTTTTGTTGCTGATTCTATTGACGGTCGGATTGATTTTCTTTTTCAGAAATAAGTTTGGGGGATACGCAAATCAGGACCTTCGAGACAAATATGATGACGGCGATTTTAAATCGCGGTTAGCTACTCGTAACAAGTATCCTGAAGTCAATGCGTTCAATCTTTCCGGACCGTTTTTGAGATATGGACTCATGGCCGCTTTAGCAATGGTGCTTTTGGCTTTTAGTTGGACCAGCTATGAGGAAGACATATTTATTCCAGACGATGCTTTGGAATTAGATGAAGAAATCGAGATCGAACCACCAAGAACAGCTGAGCCACCACCACCACCTCCTCCACCACCACCTCCAGTGATTGAAGAGGTTCCAGAGGAAGAAATAGAAGAAGAAGACGAACCAGAATTTGTGGATGAATCAGTAGATGAAGAAGCAGTGGTTGAAGATGCGCCAGTCCAAGAAGAGGCGCCACCACCACCACCACCACCACCACCACCACCACCAGAGGAAGACGAAATTTTCAAAGTGGTAGAGCAGATGCCTCGATTCCCAGGATGTGAAGATATGGATGGCACAGATAAGGAAAAAGAAGATTGCGCTAAGCAAAAAATGCTTCAGTACATCTATAAAAATCTGAAATATCCAGCGATTGCGAGAGAAAATGGTGTAGAGGGAATGGCCGTTGTTCAATTTGTTGTGAACAAGGACGGTAGTGTTGGAGAGATTAATTTAGTTAGAGATCCTGGTGCTGGTTGTGGTGATTCTGCCTTAAAAGTGGTGAAAGGAATGAATACAATGGGCCAGAAATGGACACCAGGTAAACAAAGAGGAAGACCTGTAAAGGTTCTTTATACGCTTCCTGTAAGATTTAGGTTAGAAGGTTAATACTTTCCTAAAGAATATAAAAATAGGCTATCTTGATATCAAGATAGCCTATTTTGTTGTTATATAAATAGTTGATGTTCCACAGCTTATCATGATAAAAAAAGTGTGTTTAATTTTCGTTTTATTGAGTGCATCTGTTTGTCTTTTCGCGCAGAATGAATCTCAATTGGCATTACGTTATTACCGAAGTGGCGAATACGAAAAAGCAGCGGATTTATACGAAAAGCTGTATAAAACTAATAACAGCGAATCCTACTTATCTAGTTTTTTAAACTGTTTACTGGCTATAGATGATTTTGATCGGGCTGAAAAGACGATCAAGGAGATCATAAAGAATCGACCAGAAGAACCACAATTCTATGTGAATTTAGGTGGCATTTACGAACAGAAATTAGAAACGGACAAAGCCAACGATGCCTATGCCTTAGCAATAAAGAATTTGACTCCAAATCACCTTGTCATAAATCGAATGGGTAATGCCTTTATTCGATTAAATCGTTTTGACGACGCATTAAAAGTATACGAAAAAGGAAGTATGCTCCTTAATGATGAGGGTATATTTTCGAATAATCTCGCAGATATATACAGACGAAAAGGGGATAAACCGCGCATGATACATCACTATTTAAACTCGGCTCGAAAGTATAATAACCGATCGAGTATCATAAAGCGCACTTTTATGCAAACGCTCTTAAAAGAGGATTACCAAGAGTTGCAGCGTCAATTGTATGAAAGAATTCAGGATAAACCTGACGAGGTCATTTTTGTAGATCTTCTTTCTTGGGTTTTTATTCAAGATAAAGAATATGTCAAAGCCTTTCGCCAAGCACGCTCACTTGATCGCCAGTTAGAAGAAAATGGAAAGCGTGTTTTTGATATTGCGCATATAGCTGCAGAAGACGCCGATTATGAAGCGGCATTAAAAGCATATCAATATATTATTGATACTAAAGGCGTTAATTCGAGTTATTATATCGATTCTAAACAAGAATGGTTAAGGTGTAAGCGTCTCATGATTACCGAAAATCTTGAGTATACCACTACAGATTTGGTCGAACTCCAAACAGAGTACCAAACTTTTATTGATGAGTTTGGAGAAAACCGCCAAACGGCCTCAGTAATGATGGATTATGCCGAACTCGAAGCACGTTATTTTAATGACTTAAATAAGGCCATTGATATTTTAAACAGAGTAAAAGATATCCGAGGCATTCGAAAAGAGCAAACTGCCGAAGCGAAAATAACGCTTGCGGATTATTACCTTATTCAAGGAGAGATTTGGGAATCCACTTTGCTCTATTCTCAAGTTGATAAGGATTTTAAAGAAGGTTTTATCGGAGAGATGGCGCGTTTTAAAAATGCAAAGTTGTCTTACTATAATGGAGATTTTGAATGGTCACAAGCGCAGTTTGATATTTTAAAAGCTTCTACAAGCAAGCTTATAAGTAATGATGCTATTGATATGTCAGTCTTTATCATGGATAACATGGGTCTGGATACAACTGACGTACCGCTTAAAATGTATGCTCAAAGCGATCTTTTAATATTTCAGAACCGTTACGATGAGGCTTTCGCCAAATTAGATTCTATCACTGAAGCTTTTCCAGAGCACACTCTTCAAGATGATATCATTTACAGCAAAGCAAACATCTATAAAAAGAGAAGAGAATACGATCAAGCGATTATGCTTTACAACCAAATTATCGAAAAACATACGGAAGAAATTCGATGTGACAACGCCATATTCGAATTAGCAGAATTGTATGAACTTAATCTTTCCGATAAGGAAAAAGCCATGGCGTATTATGAGAAACTATTCGTAGATTTCTCAAATAGTACCCTAGCCGTCGAAGCTAGAAAACGCTTACGTATTTTACGAGGAGATCAAATTCAATGAGCCAGATAATATATAGTGTCACCATAAAACTGGATCAATCCATTGAGAAAGAGTGGAAAAATTGGATGATTAATCACCACATTCCTGATGTTATGAAGACGGGTTGCTTCGAGTCCTACGTCATGAGCACTTTACGCGGAGATACGGACGAACATGGAGTTACTTATTCTATTCAGTACACAGCTCACTCTGAAGAAAGCTTGAATACCTATATGCAAAACTTTGTCACAGAATTGCAAAAGGAGCATATGGAGAAATATAAAGGAAGATTCGGTGCATTTCGAACTCTTCTTGATATCTGCCATAAAGGCTAATCCTCTTATATTTGTTACATGAATTTTCAATTAACAGAAGAGCAATTTGCAGTAAAAATGGCTGCTAGAGAGTTTGCTCAAAATGAATTGTTACCAGGTGTCATTGATCGGGATAGAAATATGATACATCCAACCGAGCAACTTCAACAAATGGGTGAACTCGGATTTTTAGGCATGATGACTTCTTCGGAATATGGAGGAGGAGGTATGGATACAGTTTCTTACGTCTGTGCTATTGAGGAGATTTCCAAAATTGACAATTCTTGTTCTGTAACCATGTCTGTTAATAATTCTTTGATTTGTACTGGACTAGAGCGTTTTGGAAATGAAGAGCAAAAGAAAAAATATTTGACGAAAGTCTGCACTGGAGAATGGATTGGCTCATTTTGTATCTCGGAGCCTGAGGCAGGAAGTGACGCGACCTCACAAAGGACGACAGCCGTGGATATGGGTGATTATTATTTGCTAAACGGCACTAAAAATTGGATAACAAGCGGTGGAACTTCAAAACTTCATTTAGTTATTGCCCAGTCAAACCCAGAGAAAAAACACCGAGGAATTAATGCATTTATTGTAGAGTCTGACTGGGAAGGAGTTAATGTTGGTGCTAAAGAAGATAAAATGGGAATTCGATCCTCGGATACTCATACCATCATGTATAATGATGTTAAAGTGCCAAAAGAAAATCGAATAGGGGACGAAGGGTTTGGGTTTAAGTTTGCCATGCAATTGCTAGGTGGTGGTAGGATAGGAATCGCTGCTCAAGCCTTGGGGATTGCACAGGGAGCTTACGAGCTGGCTTCGGCTTACGCCAAAGAAAGAGAGGCATTTGGAAAGAAAATAATCGACCACCAAGCCATTGGATTTAAACTAGCGGATATGGCTACGGATATTGAAGCGGCTCGACTATTAGTTATGCGCGCTGCACAATTAAAAGATCAAGGTCTTGAATATACACAGGCAGCGAGTATGGCGAAAATGTTTGCTTCGGAAGCAGCTATGAAACATACCACTGAGGCTGTCCAAATTCATGGCGGTTATGGGTATGTAAAAGAGTATCATGTGGAGCGATTAATGCGTGATGCAAAAATCACTCAGATATACGAAGGGACTTCAGAAGTACAAAGAATTGTTTTATCCAGAAAGATTGAGAAGGATAATCTTTATGAACCAATGCTGATTTAATGCTAAACGGATCTTGGTCTATTGCACGCTTCGCTAATATTCCTGTAAGGCTTCATTGGAGTTTTGCTTTTGTATTTGTGGTAATTGCTTTCTTTTCGGTGAGTTATGAACTACAACCCAAACAAATTTTTGCTTTTACTTTATATATACTGACCCTTTACCTTTGTGTTGTGTTTCACGAATACGGCCACGCCTTAATGGCTAAGAGGTTTGGTGTCGATACAGAGGACATAATCATATCGCCGATTGGAGGTGTGGCAAGATTGCATCGTATTCCGCACCAACCTTTTCAAGAGTTTTTAATCGCCATTGCAGGACCTGTTGTCAATGTGGTCCTAGCTCTGATCATTGCGACCATTCTTCTAACCATAGGTGAGAGAGTTTTACCTGCATCACTCGATTCTTTTTCTATAGAAAAACCGATCGAGTTTTTACGTATGGTTTTAGTCCTAAATGTGATATTGTTTTTATTTAATTTAATTCCTGCATTTCCTATGGATGGTGGTCGCATATTAAGGGCTTTATTGGCCTCTAAAATTCCGTACGTTAAGGCGACAACTATCGCATCTTTAATAGGTCGAATTATTGCCATTGGATTTTTTATTTATGGCATATACTCTAAGCAATATACCTTACCCTTCATAGCTATCCTTATTTTTACCATGGCCAGAAATGAGGAACGCATGGTAAAACGAACTTATAAGCACGAATAAAAAAAAGTGCTTCCCATAAATGAGAAGCACTTTTCATGTTTAGCTCTTTAAACCTGTTTTAGATACCAAGTTTAGTTTTTACTAGGCCCATAACGTTTTCAGAATCACTTGCGTGCAATAACACACCTGTGCTCGAATCAAGGATCATGTAGAAACCATTTTCTTTTCCTACTTGGTCAACAATAGTCTTAACTCTATCAAGAATTGGTTTGTATAACTCTTCTCGCTTTACAGCTAATTTTTGTTGAATTTCTAATTCATATGCTTGAATAGCTTGTTGCTCTTTAGCAAGTTCGCCTTCACGCTGTTGCATTTGAATTTTAGATAAGGTACCCGCATTCACTTCATCCACATACTTCTTATAAT
>JAHDBE010000195.1:3666-5520 GCA_020630555.1 Saprospiraceae bacterium | reverse complement strand
TTGATTTGGTGTAAACTCTAATTCAAACCGCTGCCACTCAGTATTTTCTATCGGCTTGGTTTCGGCCAATACGACTGCCTGACCACACATACCTGTGCCTCCATAGATTCTTAATACAATAGGTTCGATATATTCTTTAGCATCTTTATTAGCTGTGGTATCATTTGGATTAAAAGGACTTAAATACGTTCCTGACTTACATAAATCCACACTGAAAGAATAACATTTTCCCGACTTTAAAGAAGATGATAATCGTTGAGAAATCGATTCTTGTGAATCATTATCGCGTACTACCATGCCCATGTATGTCCTTCCATGACTTGGTAATTTAGTAACACTAAAAAAACCATTTGGATGCACATCTGGAGGGGTCTCTCCTGGAAAATTTATTTTCCCACAATCGAACCAGGGAATCGGAATAGAGGAACGAAGATTCCTATTAATAACCTCTCCTACTCTTGGTATATCTTCCAAAGAAGGGTTATTAATATGTATAGTATCTTGCCCAAATACATCGACAAGAACAAATAAGCAAAATAAGAAAGTAAAAACTCTCATGGTTCGAAATTGATGTTGACCCACTTCTTAATTAACGAAGCAGCCCCCAAATATTATTGTCACATCTCTTTAACCTAAACTTTTTGGACGAAAGTTCAATATCCTAAGATAAATTCTATCCAAAAGCGTTTAATCCCGTCACATCCAGCCCAGTAATCAATAAATGAATATCGTGCGTTCCTTCATAAGTAAGTACCGTTTCAAGATTCATCATATGGCGCATGCAAGGATATTCATTGGTTATTCCCATTCCACCATGAATCTGTCGGGCCTCCCTGGCTATCTCCAAAGCCATATGCACATTGTTTCTCTTAGCCATTGAAATCTGAGCAGGTGATGCTTTACCTTCATTGGCCAGCGAGCCAAGTCTCCATGCTAATAGTTGAGCTTTGGTTATTTCAGTAATCATCTCAGCAAGTTTCTTCTGAGTCAACTGAAACTGTCCAATCGGCTTACCAAACTGTACTCTTTCCTGAGAATATCTCAATGCAGAATCATAACAATCCAATGCCGCACCAATTGCTCCCCAAGCAATACCATATCTCGCTTTTGATAAACAGGATAATGGACCTTTTAATCCAGCAACATTGGGTAGAACGTTTTCTTTAGGCACTCTCACATTATCAAAAACTAATTCACCAGTTATTGAGGCCCTTAATGACCACTTACCGTGAATTTCAGGTGCAGAAAAACCAGGCATATCTTTTTCTACGATAACACCTCTCACTACACCTTCTTCATCCTTGGCCCATACCACTGCGATATCGGCCACAGGAGAATTTGTGATCCACATCTTAGCACCATTTAGGATATAGGCATCACCATCGTCCTTAATGTTTGTGATCATACCATTTGGATTAGAACCATGATCTGGCTCAGTTAATCCAAAACACCCGATATATTCTCCTGAACCAAGCTTAGGTAAGTATTTTCTTTTTTGCTCTTCAGATCCAAAACGATAGATAGGATACATGACTAAAGATCCTTGAACAGATGCCATTGATCGAATTCCAGAATCACCTCGTTCTAATTCTTGCATAATAATCCCATAGGCGATCTCATCCATTCCTCCACCCCCATATTCCGCAGGTAAGCTAGGTCCAAATGCTCCTATATCTGCCAATCCTTTAAACAAATGTGTTGGACATTCTGCGCGATTTGAATAATCCTCAATGATTGGGATTACCTCTTGACTTACCCATTCTCTTACCGCAGATCTTGCTAGTAAATGATCCTCTGATAGAAGTTCATCAATATTGTAATAATCGTGGTGTTGATATCTATCTGTTTTAGCCA
>JAHDBE010000195.1:0-3566 GCA_020630555.1 Saprospiraceae bacterium | reverse complement strand
AGAAGTTCATCAATATTGTAATAATCGTGGTGTTGATATCTATCTGTTTTAGCCATAGCGTTTAATTTGAGCACAAAATTACATATTTAAGCCGCCTTAATACGCGACTTTTCTTTAAAATTAGCTACTTAAACGGGCTATATTCGATACAAATTACATGACCATGACAACGACAATAAAATTAAACGACCTAGCCTTTTATGCGTATCACGGGTATTACCCCACGGAGAGAAAAACAGGAAATAAATTTGTCTTAAACGTGGCTTTGAAAACAAAGGAATTCGATTCCATTTCAGATGATATAGGAGATACCATAAATTATGAAACTGTATATAATATTTGCGATAAGCACATGAATCATCCAGAGAAACTATTAGAAACACTCTTGTTTAAAATAATATCTGACTTCCGTCAAAGTTTTCCAAGTATGACATCTGGGACCATCTCGATAAAAAAAATACAGGCCCAACTCGGTGGCAAAGTTGGGAGTTCAGAAATCGAAATGGACTTTTAAATTCTTCTTAAATCCAGAATATTTTCACCTTTACATCAGTTTTTGGCGTTATCGTTGTGTAACCGGCCTTTCGGCAAAAAAATACAGACCTATGAAAAAATTAATATTCTTATTGATCCCGCTATTCATGATCTCTTGCGACCCAGCAGATCTTCAAAGAGCTATGGACACCATCAATTCAGCTGGTGCGCTATCTAACCTTGATGTCTCTAATGGCTTAAAGGAAGCCCTAAATAAAGGTGTGGGCAATAGTGTTAATTACCTTTCTGCAACAGATGGTTATTATAAATCAGCGTATAAAATCTTACTCCCTGAGGAAGCAAATACGGTAATAAGCAAATTGAAATTTATCCCAGGATTCACTAACCTAGAGGAAGAACTCATCAAGAAAATAAATCGAGGAGCAGAGGACGCCGCGAAAAGAGCAGGTCCAATATTCGTTAATGCGATTAAAAAAATGACCTTCGATGATGCAATGAATATTCTTATGGGTGAAAAAAATGCCGCCACTAATTACTTACATAACAATACGTATTCAAATCTCTACGGCGAATTCAAGCCCGAGATTGTTACTTCGTTAAATACGGTAAAAGCACAAGATCTTTGGGCAAGTGCGGTTAATAAATACAACTCTTTACCGCTTGTCGATGACGTTAATCCAGATTTGGCCGATCATGTCTCTACTAAAGCGTTAGTAGGTTTATTTGGACTCATCGAAAAGAAAGAACTCGGCATTCGAAATAATGTTAACGAACGTAGTACAGATCTTCTTAGAAGAGTCTTTGCAAAGCAAGATTAATTGCAAGGCCTATGCTTAGCTCATAGAAGCCGTTCCTAATTGGTTTAAATATGATTCTTTAGGGTATCCATTAGTATGGAAATATCTAAAGACCTCCTTTTATCAAAGATTCACGTCATTCGAAATCAGAAAGTTTTATTAGATTTTGAATTGGCCCAACTTTACGGTGTAGAGACCAAATATCTCAAGCGTCAAGTCAGAAGAAATATTGATAGATTTCCAGCCGATTTTATGTTCGAAATCACTAAAGCAGAATGGTCTAATTTGAGGTGCCATTTTGGCACCTCAAATCTGGGTGGTAATCGTTACTCTCCGATGGCATTTACCGAGCAAGGAGTAGCTCAGTTGTCTAGTGTTCTTAGAAGTGACACTGCCATCCAAATAAATATTCAAATCATTCGATTATTTACCAAAATGAGATCTCTCCTATATGAACAATCTGAACTTATTCTTAAAATTCAAAAAATGGAAGGCGCACTGCTAAATCAAAACGCCGAAATAAGACTCTTATTTAAGTACATAAAGAGTTTCCAATCAAAAAGTCAAGAGGCCGCGAAACGTCGTAAAATAGGTTTTAAAAATTCTAATCAGTAGCATCCATACCTTGAGTAATTCGCTGGACAATCTTAAACTCACTTAAGAAAACCCGAGCTACAACCCGAAGTACGGTATAGGATGGAATAGCAGCCACCATACCTATGATTCCGCCTATTTTTGCACCCATTAAAACGACAATAAATATCTCAAGTGGATGCGCTTTAACACTCTTTCCAAATATAAAAGGTTGGAATAAAAAGTTATCGATCATTTGCATAGCCGCAAAGACCAATAGCACTTTAGAAAGCAAAGGCAACATTTCAGAATAAAAAGACAAATCTAAGTTTGATGAAATCGTAATGATCACCGCAAAAGCAGCACCTAATAAAGGTCCTAAATATGGTATAACATTCATTAAAGCCGCGAAAAAGCCAATTAACAAAGCATTCTTAATGCCTAAAAAAGAAAGTGGAATACTGACAATCATTGTAATTAAACTGATCTGGGTCGCCACACCTACAAAATATCTAACAAGCAATGCACTAGACTCATTTAAAGCCGTTATTGTTTGGGCATCGTAACCATCTGGTACAATGGCTGAGATCATATTTCCAAATAAGCCCTGCTCTCTTAAAAAGAAAAAAGAGATAAAAAGGACAGACATTAAAGCAATCAATAGATTTCCAAAAAATCCTACAATGTTTCTAAATACTTTAGGAATCTGAGAAGGATTTAAAAACTTATAGATGTTCTGCTTTACATTTTCAAAAAAGCTGGGTTCCTCGACCACCTCTTCCTTAATCTCATTTTCGTGATCAGGATGCTCAATGTTTATGACCAAAGCTAGTTTTGTATCGGTTTCTGTAAGGGAATCCCCTTCAGCGCGATAAAGCGAATCAATATTAATAATCTGTGTAATTGAATGTGCCTTATGCTCCTCTTCCGTATGCGAGTGCTGTGCCAAGCTATCGGCCTCATGAGGATGAGCATCCATTAATCCCTTATCCTGTAACCAGCGCTCCCAATCATGAATTGGTTCTTCCAACCCACTTATCAATTCGTTGTAATCAACTTTGGATAAGTTTCTTGCCTGCTGAATTAGTGGTGGTATAAACACCCAAATCAACCCCATCACCAGAAGTGCAAAAACAACTATAGTAGATGCCGCTGCCAAGTTTTTCCCCATAAACTTTCTGAAAAACTTAACAATAGGTGCACCTAACATGGAAAGCACCCATGCAAAAATAACGTAGGTCACAATGTCTCCGAAAAAATATAGGATTCCGAAAAACAAGGCAAGTGGAATTAAAGCCAATAGATATCTAGACTGAAACTTCATATTTCTAAATTAAGCACAATAAGCTTGCCTAATCTTTCTTTTGCTTTAAAAAATCAATATTTCGTTTTAAGCCCACAAACTTCGTTCGCTTTACCGCAGACCCCTCGAATAGTTTATTAAAATGATCTTCTTCTAATTGCTCCCAATCCTTTTTACTGATATTAAGTAAATCATGCTTGGGTAAAAAATCAGATTCATCATGCGGACTTGAAAACCGATTCCATGGACAAACATCTTGACAGATATCACAACCAAACATCCAGTTGTCCATCTTATCCTTGAATTCTAAGGGTATATTTTCTTTGAGCTCTATGGTGAAATACGAAATACACTTCTTCGCATCTAACACAAACCCACTTTGATCTATAGCATTTGTA
>JAHDBE010000194.1 GCA_020630555.1 Saprospiraceae bacterium | reverse complement strand
GACGAAATGGAAGGTAGAGAGACCGGTCAAGAGGGGAACAATATGGCTGCAGATTATATAGCTAAACATTTTAAGTCTTTAGGTTTAACACCAAGCTTCCCTGAAAACAGCTATTATCAACCGGTTGCTTTCACGTTTACCTCATGGGATAAATCTGAACTCTCTGTTAACGGAGAATCCTTTAAACACCTCTGGCATTTTTTAGCGTTCCCCAACAATAACGAAAATACCACGATTGACTCAGGAGATCTTGTTTTTCTAGGTTATGGTATTGACGATAAAAATTACAGTGATTATAAAGGAAATAATGTAAGGGGTAAAAGCATCTTGATTTATAAAGATGAGCCAAGAAATGACCAAGGTATTTCCGTGTTAACAAAAACGAATAATGATACAGAATGGACGATAGATAGAAAATTGAAATTAGCCAAAGAAAAAGGAGTTCGTTTTGTTTTTATCATAGAAGATAATTTGAAAAGCTTTTTAGCCGATAATCGAAAATTATTATTGAGCGGCAATATGCAACTGGGAGATTTACGAAATGCTACTTACGAAACCGCCAATCATGCCTATATTTCTTCAGAACTCGCAAGAGCGCTAATGGGTAAGAAAGTAAAAAAAGTTATTAAGTCTCGAGACCGCTCTAAGAAAAAAGGAAAGGCTTGTGACGTTGCATTATCAACTCCTTATAAACTAAATCTAATTAAAGATCAAAATGTATTGATCTCTCAAAATGTATTGGGATATATTGAAGGTTCCGATAAAAAAGATGAGTTGGTTGTACTTTCGGCACATTACGATCATTTAGGCAAAAGAAACAAAGACATTTTTAATGGTGCCGATGACAATGGTACAGGAACCAGTACGGTGTTGGAAATGGCAGAGGCTTTTAAATTGGCCAAAGAATCTGGTGAGGGTCCTCGTCGAAGTATACTTTGCCTTTTAGTCACTGGTGAAGAAAAAGGTCTATTGGGTTCTGAATATTACGCTACTCATCCCACATATCCTCTGGAAAACACAATAGCTGACGTTAATGTGGACATGATTGGAAGAATTGATAAAAAACACGAAGGAAACGAAAACTACATTTATGTTATTGGTTCTGATCGATTAAGTTCCGAACTTCATTCGATCAACGAGTCCATGAATCAGAAGTACAGCCAGTTGGAATTGGATTATACGTTTAACGATGAAAAAGATCCGAATCGATATTACTATCGTTCTGATCATTATAATTTTGCTAAAAATGGTATTCCATCCATATTCTATTTTAGTGGAGTTCATAAAGATTATCATCGTCCATCCGATACCGTTGAAAAAATATTGTTTCCTAAAATGGAAAAGATTGCACGACTTATTTTTCATACGGCTTGGGAACTAGCGAACAGAGACGACAGAATTATTGTTGACGGAGAAATAAAGTAATGCGATTTATCGGTTTCATCTTGTGCTTTTTTATAATTGCTTGTCAACAAAAAGATAAAACGGGAACACGCCATTCTGTAGACATAAAACCAAATAGATATAATGTTGCTTTTCTTATCATGGATGGGGTTTACAATACCGAACTGACCGCTCCATTTGATATCTTTCAACATACGATATTTAGAGATAGTATCAAGGCGATGAATACCTTTACCGTTGCTAACAGCTATGATCCAATTATAAGTTTTGAAAAAATAAGAATCATTCCTGATTTTAATTACCTCAAAGATTCGCTTCCCAAAGTGGATATTTTGGTGATCCCAAGTGCCGAACATCATTTAGATACTGATCTAGAGGATGAAGCTATGATAAGCTGGGTTAAAAAGACAGCCGAAGATGCTTTGTACGTTACTTCTCATTGCGATGGCGCGTTTGTTTTAGCAAAAGCAGGATTGTTAGACTCAATAGTATCGACCACTTTTCCAAGCGATATTCCAAGTTATAAACAAATGTTTCCTTCATTGGATGTTGCCGAAAATGTACTATTTGTACATGACGGGAAATACATCACCTCTGCTGGTGGTGCCAAATCTTTTGAAGCTGCTCTATATTTAACTGAAATCATGTACGGCAAAAGAGTTGCTCAAAGACTAGCGAAAGGCTTAGTTATCGATTGGGATCTTAATAGCATCCCTTACCTAAAGATTGAAGACTAAATTAATCAAGCAGTGCTTTTTGTAATACTTCCGTCACCTCTTGTTTGTTTGGGTTAACAGCGATTATCTCTCCTTTTGGATTTAACAAATATTTTGTTGGAATTTCCCGAACACCAAATTCCTTAGCGATAGGAGACTTAAACAAATCGTTTTGAAGAATGTGATACTTCCAGCTTAAACCATCTTTTTCAATGGCTCTTTTCCAAGATTTTTCAGAAGTCTCGATAGCAACATTTACAATTTCAAAACCCTTGGCCTGTTTAAAATTTTGACCATTAAACGTTTCATACAATGCCACCAAGTTGGGGTTATCTCTCCTACATGGTCCACACCATGATCCCCAAAAATCAAGTAAGACAAAAGAACCTTTCAAATCAGACAATCTAAATTCCTCACCATTTAATAAGTCGGCCGATATTTCTGGAATGGCTGCACCATTTCCAAACTTGGGCATAAGGTATAATTTATAGCCGGCATACGCCAAAATTAGAACTACAAGGAGGGCACTCAAAATCTTATTAAACATATATGTTTGGTTTATAAAGAAATAAAATTCTTCTCGTTTAAAATTAAAGCAAATTTCGGCCATATTTGTTTAATAAAACGTAAGCTAGATGACCATGAGAAAAATTATACCGGGCGAAATTCCAACTAGAGATCTACATCAGTATTTATTGGCTAGCGTTTCTCCCCGACCCATAGCATTTGTGAGTACAACAAATAACGATGGAATTCATAATCTTGCGCCGTATAGCTTTTTCAACTGTTTTAGTTCCAATCCACCTATTTTGGTGTTTTCATCCAATCGCCGCGTTAGCAACAATACGACGAAAGATACCTTGGCCAATGTAATGGAACAAAAAGAATGTGTCATTAATGTAGTAAACCATGACATTGTTCGACAAATGACCATCAGTTCTATTGAGTTTCCAACTGAAGTGAGTGAGTTTACAAAATCCGGTCTTACACCTATAGATTCTGAATTTGTTCGAGCCAAAAGAGTCAAAGAATCACCGGTCCAAATGGAATGTAAAGTATCCGATATAATTACTTTAGGAAAACATGGTGGTGCTGGTCATTTGGTGATTTGTGAAGTGCTCGCCATGCACATTAATGAATCCATAATTGATCCTGAAAATCAACGGATCGATCCACATAAAATTGATCTGATGGGTAGAATGGGTCGATCTTACTATTGCCGTGCAAGCGGAGAAGCTATCCAAACCATATTCCAACCGGTCACCAAAATCTCAATAGGCTACGACGCACTTCCCAATCATTTAAAACAAAGTTCAATTTTATCTGCAAATGATCTAGGCATATTGGCAGGCATTCATGAGATGCCTACTAAAGACATTTCGGAAAACTTTAGTGGTATAGAGCAGATGCATACAAAAATTAAAGAACTGATCCTTTCCGGTGAAAAAGAGAAGGCTATGGCGCTCGCTTTATCGATAAGCGGATAAATTCTTTACACTTTAGTCGCAATCGACTAAAATATAATAATTATCTTAGTCGTTTAAAATAACAATGGTAGTCCTGAAGGATTACAATTGATTATCAATGAAGACCAGAGATCGAATATTATCAACTGTCATTAGTGCCTTTAACGAACGAGGATTTCATGCCCACTCGATAGCAGATTTAGCGCAGAAATGCAACATGAGTCGTGGAAATCTAGCCTACCATTATAAGTACAAAGAAGACATTCTCGATGACATTGCCATCCGCATGGATAAAGACATTAAGCGATTTTTAAGGCACCGAAAAGACTTTCCTGCTTTCTATAATTTGAGCTTAGATATTCGAACCTGTAAATACTTACAAAAAAATTATCCGTTTGTATTTCGCGATATGTCCATTTTAGAATACGATTCTATACGTGAAGTAATGCAGAAATGGTCAAAAGATGTAATAAAACGAAACCTCAATGCATTTGCTTATGGGATCAAAGTAGGCAATATAAAAGAAGAACAATACGAAGGATTATACTATCAACTTGCCGTAAACGCATGGCTAATCACCTATTATTGGATAGCACAACACTCTGTTAGGGAAACGGGAACCAACGACCAACCGGAACGCATGGTTTGGTCTACCATTATCCCTCATTTTACTGAAAAGGGATTAAAGGAATTTGCCAAGGCTTTTGGTAATGAATTTACCAATAACCTTGGAATCCCTATTCAACAATTTATTGAACTGAAACATTTACTATAAAAGATTTGTAATGTACCAAGCGTATTTCACAGAAGAACACCATTTATTTAGAGAAGGATTTAGAGACTTTTTAAAGTCTGAAGTGGTTCCGCACATTGATAAATGGGAAAAGGAAGGAACAATACCCAGAGAGATATGGCCAAAATTTGGAGAGATGGGTTATTTTGGAATTCGATATCCTGAGCAATATGGCGGACTTGATCTCGATATATTCTACTTGGTTATTTGGCTCGAAGAATTGCAAAGAATAAATTCAGGAGGTTTTGCTGCCGCTATGTGGGCTCATAATTATCTAGCCATGACCCATCTTAATGCGGAAGGATCGGAAGAGATAAAAGATAAATACCTAAGAGCAAGTATTGCCGGTGAGATGATCGGATGTCTATGCATTTCAGAACCATTTGGTGGATCTGATGTAGCAGCGATGCGGACGACAGCAACACTTGATGGTGATCACTACATATTAAATGGCTCAAAAACTTTTATCACCAATGGAGTTTATTCCGATTATTTAATTGTAATCGCCAAAATGCAACAGGAAGAAAATCCAAAAGCAATGGGCGTGTTTTTGGTAGATCGAGATACTCCTGGAGTAAGTGCAAGTAAATTAGATAAACTGGGATGGCGAGCATCTGATACTGGAGAAATCGCTTTTGATAATGTACGTATTCCTACTTCACATTTAATGGGAGAAGAAGGAAAGGGTTTTTATTACGTTATGCAACATTTTGCTTTGGAACGATTGATCATGGGTATCAATGCTCATGCAAGAGCAGAATATGCGATTGAATATACCTTACAATATATGTCTGAAAGGATAGCATTTGGAAAATCTTTAGATCGTTTCCAGGCATTACGTCATCGCATTTCAGAAATGTCTTCTCAAGTCGAGGTAATCAAGTCTTTTAATTATATGGTGGCAAGCAACTTAGACAAAGGCAGCTATGTTGTTAAAGAAGCCTGTATGTCCAAATTGGAAGCCACGCGAATTGCCGATGAAGTCATTTATTCTTGCCTTCAATTTCTAGGTGGATATGGATATATGGAAGAGTATCCTTTGGCACGAATGTCTAGAGACAGTCGATTGGGACCAATAGGAGGAGGTACATCAGAAATTTTAAAAGAGATTATTGCAAAAATGATAATTGACAAAAAGCAATACAAAACCGAAGTCTAGTC
>JAHDBE010000011.1 GCA_020630555.1 Saprospiraceae bacterium | reverse complement strand
GTGCAGAAGATACGGTTTGTGAAAAATGTAAAGGAGATAAAAAAGACAAACCGCTCGTAGGTATGGAGATATTATGGGATATGAAAGCCTCTAAAAAGGAATACAAAGGTGGAAAAATAATGGACCCCGAATCTGGAAAAGAGTATAAATGTAAAATGGAACTGGAAGGCAACGACGTATTAAAAGTCAGAGGCTTCGTTGGTTTTTCTCTCCTAGGTCGTACTCAAAAATGGCAACGCGTTAAATAAGTGTCTTATCAAAAACTCATAAAAGATGCGCAGTCTCAGCAATTTAAGCCTGTTTATGTGCTGCATGGGGAAGAACCATTTTTTATCGATAAAATCTCTGAAGCAATAATAGCCAATGCTTTAACAGAGGCAGAACGTTCGTTTAATCAGACCATATTATACGGTAAAGAGACGGAGTTCAAAACGGTGGTTGATAATGCACGACAGTTTCCGATGATGGCACAAAGGCGCCTGGTTGTTTTAAAGGAAGCCCAAGAGATGAGGACACTATCGAATCTAGAATCTTATGTTTCTAATCCATCTCCTCAAACTGTTTTGTTAATTGCGCATAAGCACAAGAAGTTGGATATGCGTACCAAGTTTGCAAAGTCACTTGGGGCTCATGCAGAAGTTTTTGAATCTAAAAAACTATATGATAATCAAGTACCTCAATGGATAGGTTCGTATGTCCAGAGTCAAAACAGATCCATTGATCCTCAAGCCTCTATGCTACTTGCAGAATATTTGGGTTCCGATTTGTCGCGTATCACAACAGAGCTGGATAAGCTTCAATTACATGTTGAAAGTGGGGGAGTAATAGACTCTAAGATTATCCAAGAATATGTTGGTATCAGTAAAGATTATAATGTTTTCGAATTGCAGAAAGCACTAGGTGATCGTGATTCTGTCAAAGCTTTTAGGATTATAAAGTACTTTGATGAAAATCCCAAATCGAATCCACTTGTCTTAGTTTTAGGTAATTTATACAGCTATTTCACCAAGCTGTTATTGTTTAAAGAAAATTCAGGGAAAAGAGACCAAGAAATACTCTCGGCTATGGGAATGAGTCCGCGTGCTTTTGGATTTTTAAAAGAGTATCGAATTGCTGCGGCAAATTATAGTTTTCCTCAATTGCAAAACGTAATACGTCTTTTGGCGGAAGCGGATCGAAAGTCCAAGGGTATTTCTGGTCGAAATTTATCCACGAAGGCTGTTTTACAGGAGTTTATAGGAGAGGTATTGTGATGCTTGTAGAAATTTCAAACAGATCTTGATATTGTACTAAACTAGCGCCCGCTTAAATATCAATTTACGACTCAGATGATTTACTAATTTTTTTTGGTATTTAGGTTATGATGATAGGATTTAGGGTATCTATATAATAAGCTGTTTAAACAGCTTCTTATAGGGAGGCCAGAAAAAACCTCTTTATACTCCTACTTTTTTAATCACAAAAATTACACATCATGCCCAAAACAAATACCCAGATAAAACTCAAATTATCTTGGACAACACACTACCGACGAAATCTATTGGACGATGAATTGACCTACGAATTGGAAAAGTATTTTTATAAAACCTTTAAAGAACTAAAATGTCCTTTGATGAACATAGAGTTCTCCAAGCATAAAGTGGATTGTGAAATTTTACTTAATCCAACTAAAACGGTTTCAGAGATTATTCGATGGATAAAAGGGGGAAGTTCTCACTACGTAAACTTCCATCGTTTAACTCCAAAATACTTCAGTTGGCAAAAAGGATATCGAGCTATTTCGATGCATTAGTATCCTGAAGCATGATCATCGGCTCTCCAATCTGCCACCGCTTTTATGGTACCATCCTCTTCGATCCATATGGCCTCCACTTTACCAATATTCCCTTTTACTTGTAATTCGTGTCCAAGTTTGGTTAAGGTGTCGCGCGTAGATACATCAAGTGCGTTTTTTTCAAGTCGTATGTAGTCTGGCAGCCACTGATGGTGAAATCTTGGGTTATGGACTGCCTCTTTTAAACTCAACTGATACTCTATTTTATTTAAAATGACTTGAAAAACGGAGGTGATAATCGTCGATCCCCCCGGCGTGCCCACAATCATTTTTAAATTTTCGTTTTTTGTGACGATCGTAGGTGTCATCGAACTTAACATCCTTTTTCCTGGTTCAATTTTATTTGCTTCAGCTCCGACGAGACCATAAAGATTGGGTGTTCCAGGTTTTGCAGAAAAGTCGTCCATCTCATTATTTAGTAAGAAGCCTGCACCATTAACAAAGGACTTTGAACCATAGCCTCCATTAATCGTGGTGGTTATAGAAACAGCATTTCCCCATTGGTCCACGATGGAATAATGCGTAGTCTCTTCGGATTCGATGATACCTGCTTCAATATCTTTAGATCGATTTGCTTTCTGAGGATTAAAATCATTAAATCGGCTAGCGATATACGTAGAATCTAGGAGTTGCGCTAAGGGTACTGGATAATAATCAGCATCTCCCAAATGTTTTGAACGATCTGCATATACGCGTCTCTCTGCCTCTGCAATTAGGTGCACTGATTCACTTGAATGAAAACCCATGGATGGAAGATCGAAGGGCTCGATCATCTCAAACAATTGACATAAAGCTACTCCGCCGCTCGATGGGGGAGGCATCGAATAAATCGTATAGCCTTCATAGTTAAATTGTATTGGCTTTCGCCAAATTGAAGTATACGAGGACAAATCTTCATGAGTAATAATACCTCCGTTGGCTTTCATGCTATTAACAATATGGTCGGCTACAATACCTTGGTAAAAACCATCGACCCCTTTATTAGCAATATGTTCTAAAGTGGAGGCGAGTTGGGGCTGCATTAATAATTCTCCTTTTTTCCACGGACTTTCCTTAACTAATGCAGGGGTATGGTCATTGTACTTGTTAAAGTTTTCTTTCTCTTCATTAAACATGCGTGCTTGTCTCGAGGTGATTTTATATCCATCCCTTGCGATCTTAATTGAAGGATTTATCAGCCGCTTCCAATCTTTGAGTTTACTGTATTTTTTAAATGCTTCCCACATGCCGTCTACTGTACCTGGTACTCCAGCTGCAAGATGTCCTCGACGACTCATTTCAGAAATCGCTTCTCCGTTTTCATCAAGATACATATCTGCATGTGCAGAAGATGGAGCCATTTCTCTAAAATCGAGACAACTGACTTCACCTAGAGAATCTCTATAAACCATGAATCCACCACCACCAATATTTCCGGCAACAGGATAGCATACTGCCAAGGCAAATTGGACGGCTATAGCGGCATCTACAGCGTTACCACCTTCACGCAAAACAGCTAATCCAATTTCACTAGCGACAGGATGAGCAGTTACTACTGCCGCATTTTTTACCGAAATGTCTTTTTGGAAATTATATACGGGTTCTACTTTACAATGAGTAAATCCAATGAACATCAAGACGAGCAGAAAAATTGAAAGTTTTATTCGTGACATTTTGCAGTATTTATCGTTCCAATATAATACTATTCCCAATCCTGATGCGTTATTTGGCTTTAAGCCAAAGGAATAACATATTACGATTTATCGTTATATTTATACTTGCTAAATTTAGTTTTAAACAGCCAGCTCATGCAAAGTGTCATTCGATTATTGGTGATTTGTGTATTCGTATCCATTGCCACGACTATCCACGCACAAACAAAGTTTGTGAATGAATTTCTAAATATTGGTGTTGGCGGTGAAGCACACGGAAAATTTGGAAGTGTTGTGGCGACTGTTGATGACGTGACAGCGGGTTACTGGAATCCTGCCGGACTAGCTCATAATAGTGCAAATTTTCAAGCCTCCGCCATGCATGCTAATTGGTTTGGGGGCATAGCTAATTACGACTATATATCATTTGGAAAAAGATTTGGAGACGAGGGCTCATTTGGGAGTCTGTCATTGATTAGAATGGGGATTGATAATATTCCTTATACCTTAAATCTTATAAATCCAGATGGTACTGTCGATTATAACAACATCTCTGAATTCTCGGCTGCGGATTACGCTTTATTAGCTTCCTATGGACGTAAGTTTAACGAGCAATTGTCTATCGGGGGATCTGTAAAAGTAATTAATAGGTCGATTGGAAGTTTTGCCACGGCTTGGGGGTTTGGTTTTGATATAGGAGCTCAATATCGAATGGATAAATTGTCCTTTGGAGCAGCCATAAAAGACGTGACGAGTACTTTTAATGCTTGGAGTTTTAATTTAACTGAAGAAGAAAAAGACGTTTTCCAACAAACCAATAACGACATTCCTGTTAGTAGTACCGAGATTGCTCTGCCTCGTTTAATCTTAGGCGCCGCTTATACAGATAAACGAGGAACCGTCTCATATTCTGGAGAATTAAACTTGAATATTTCGACAAATGGCACTCAAGCGGGGGTGCTTTCTGGAGATAAAATAGCTGTGGATCCTACTCTTGGTATTGAAATAGGATATAATGAGCAGGTTTTCATTCGCGCAGGATTCGGTAATATTCAAAGAATTATTAACGATGTCAACGGAAGTTCTTCTGAATTAGAATTCCAACCCAATATCGGCATGGGTATTAATTTAGGACGAATCAAAGTAGACTATGCCTTGGCGAATGTCGCCGATGTGGGCGGTGCCTTAAAGTCTCACATATTTTCTGTGGTACTGGATTTTAATGCCCGATCTAATTAAATCTAAACTCCATCGGTAGACGCATTTGCGGTCCTTTCTGAGTTACACATTGACGCAAGTCAAAGTACTCCCTCAGTAATAAAATTTCTTCTTGACTTAATTTTGGGAGTTCCATTTTAGTTTGAGACTGTATCGATTTCATAAGTTCTTGGACGAAATCGAGCTCAATGCTAGGATAGATTCTGGTTTCGAATGAATCTTCTATTCCTGCCATTTCAGCGGCTAAGTCTACGGCATCTTCAAGATCGCCAAGAACATCTACCAAACCGATCTCTAACGCATCTTCTCCAGACCAAACGCGCCCCCTTGCAATTTCTTTTACGCGATCCAGATTCATGTTTCGACCTTCTGAAACCCGATTTAAAAAGAGATCATAAATACGATCTGTATCTTTTTGAAGAGCATTTTTTTCATCCTCAGTTAAAGTAAAAAAAGGCGAAAGACCTAGGGAGTACCTATGCGTTTTAACAGAATCAGCGCGCAATTTTAATTTATTCTCCATCAGTCCCTCTACATTAGGAAACATGGAGAACACACCTATGGATCCAGTTAAAGTATTTGGCATGCTGACTATCGTATCTGCTCCGCAAGAAATATAGTACCCTCCTGAAGCCGCGTAATCGCCATAGGATGCGACAACTTTTTTTCCAGAATCTTTTAATAATTCAATATCTCTCCAGATATTTTCAGACGCTACAGCATCACCACCAGGGGAATTTATACGAAGAACAACGGCTTTAAATTTTTTATCCTTTCTGATCAATTCTAAACTTCTATGATACTTTTCATCAGAGATGATTCCATTGTCCTTTCCATTACCTTGTATGGTGCCTTCCATATGTACAATGGCGATTCTATTATCACTTGATTTTCTTTTATTGATCTTTGCCACAGAATTATATTCTTCTAAAGAAACTGTCGGAATAGACGCCGAATTAGTTAATCGAAGTTTATCTCTTAACAAAGAATGATACTCGTCTAGATAAAGTAAATCATCAACAAGCCCATACGACTTTGTGTCCTCAGCAGTTCTATGCTCAATTTGATTCATATACTCATTAACCTGATCTAAACTTAAGTTTCTTGATTCAGCAATGCCCTTCGTTATAACATCTTGCAGATCATTCAAAAATTGTCGAGTTTGAATCCTGTTATAATCACTCATTTTGACTTCTCGATAAGGCTCCGTAGCGCTTTTAAAATCACCCGCATAAAATATTTCCATGTTTACGCCCAGTTCATCCATGAGTTCTTTGTAGTAAATCAGTGAGCTTCCAATACCATTTAAATCCACGGACCCTACAGGGCTTAGAAATATAGAATCGGCCAAGCTTGCCAAGTAATAGGCAGATTCACTGTAGAAGTCATCATAAGCATAAATAAATTTCCCACTGGACTTAAACTCTTTAATAGCCTCACGAATGGACTCCAAAGTCGCAAAGCCAACAGCCTTACTGGAGCCGTTTAATACGATGCCTTTAATTTTTTCATCTTTTTTAGCAGTTCTAATAAGTTTTTCGATCTTATCTAGACCTAATCCAGAGGATTGATCCATGGAATACGGATTCCTTTGGACATTATCTGACAATTCTGGAACGGAACCAAAATCTACCTCTAAAACAGCATTTTTAGGAAAATCCGAACCTTGTAATGAGGCTATTCCGATGATCAAAGCACCAAGTAGAATTATACAGAATATAGCAGCTAATGCCCCTAAACAAGAACTTGTAAATAATCGAAAATAGGAGTTCATATACTGTCTTTTGGTCGAAGGTATTAAAAAAGCGTAGTCACAACGTACATAAACGACAAATGGCGATTTTTTGGCGGTATATTTGCATATTTTCTACATAATATGGCGAATATGCAGCGTTAATTGTTTGTGCTGCATCTAGTATATATAGGCCTAGTTAATTTTAATGAATAGAACCCGATTAATAAGTCTTCTTTATCGCTGTCTTGCGATTTGTTTCATGTCTTTTTGCCTTTCGGCGAATGTTTATGCGCAAATACAAGTCACAGGTGCAAACACCCCAGTTTACACCCCAGAAACTTTAATTGAGAATATCTTTCTTGGTGATGGTGTGGAAGTTACAAATATCACATATTCCGGGACCGATGGTGCAGTGGGGGCCTTTACAAATGGTTTGGTAGATATTGGATTAGAAAGAGGTATTGTGATGAGCTCCGGTTTGGCCGAAACTGCGGCGATGATCAATAATGCAGGAGGGACTTCAGGTGCCACAAGCGGTGGAGGTCTTAATGATATTCATTTAGCAGCGACTACGACGGTAGGAATACAGGACCTATGTCGATATGAAATCTCATTTATCCCGACCAGCGATACCTTGAGATTTACCTATGTATTTGCTTCTGAAGAATATCCTGAATATGCTTGCTCTCCATTTAATGATGTTTTTGGCTTTTTTATTCAAGGTCCAGTTCCGGGAGGAATGCCAGGCGAAATGTACGACTGGGAAAATATAGCGTTAATACCAGATCCAGCAGACCCTTCAGGTACAACATTTTTAGATTTTCCAGTAACGATCAACTTTGTAAATGACGGTGTTGGCGCCAATGGAATGATAGGTAACTGTACTTTACCAAACGGTTCAACTTCTTTTGGACAATATTATAACACAGTAGGAAATGGTGATACGCCGACATATGATGGCTACCTAGATGTTTTTATTGCTCAAGCCATTGTAACACCTTGTGAGGAGTATACCATAAAGTTGGCGATAGCGGACGGGCAGGATAATCAATTTGATTCTTCAGTTTTTTTAGAAGCAAAATCCTTTGGTACTGGAAGCATTGATGTTATTGTAGAGACGATTAGTATTGACGGAAGTATAGCTGAGGGTTGCGACCCAGGCATTTTAACTATTAGTCTACCTAACGAAACGGAATCAGATCTCCCTGTAGAATTTGAGATCATAGACGATCCTAATCTGCCTAATATTGCTACAAATGGTGTGGACTACGAAATGTTATCGAATAACGTCGTCATTCCTGCTGGTGAAACTTCCGTGAGTTTTCCGCTCCAGGCATATGAAGACTTTATAAACGAAGGGGATGAGTACATCTATTTTGATATACAAAAAGACATCTGTAATAGAGATACTTTGCGCATTATCATTCGCGAAAGCATAATCGAACCTCCTTTAATGCCTAATGATACATCTGTGTGTTCGAATGAAACGGCATTTCTGGATTCGGATTTGTCACCCACTTTCATGTTACCCGAACCCCCAAGTTTCAGCTATTCTGGACCTGAACAAGTTTTAGGTGACCTAAACTTAGATAATGTTTCCTATACTTTTGAAATTGATGTTCAAGGGGTTGCTCCTCAAACTCTAGGAGAGGGAGTTATAAAAAGTGTGTGCATAGATTCAATGTCCTCAATCGCATTAGATTTTACCATTTATGATTTTTATCTGATTGGACCTAATGGGCAGATTTTAGAACTGATGACAGACATTGGTCAAGGATTAAGCGATGGAACCGCTGAAACGGATACTATAATTAATGTTTGTTTTACGCCAGGATCCACAGTAAATATCAATAATGGTAATCCTTTGATTGGTCCTTACTTTCCCGCGAATCCAACGTATACTGGTAATTTTTTGCCGGAAGGCGTATTCTCAGATTTATGGGATGGAGATTTTGATACCAATGGAACCTGGTCTCTATTAATTTATCTAGATGAAAAGCCTATCCCTCTGGGTGTGATTAACGCGCAGAATGTTTTTAAATCATGGTCTATATGCTTTAACTCAGTATACTCTCTTGATTATAGTTGGAGTTCAAATAATGGGTTTGGTTCTATTGATTGTCCGACCTGTGAAGACATAAATGTTAATCCGACTCAAAGTACATGGTACTATTTGACTCTTGAAGATTCATATGGATGCGAAACGGTAGATTCCGTATTTGTAGAAGTGATTGATGTCCCTGATGTCGCGAATCTTTCTTGTAATGTAATTAGTTCGAATACCATTTTATTTGATTGGGACGACGCACCCATGGGCTATGAGTATGAAGTGGAGGTCAATGGAGATGGGAATTGGTTAGATATAAACGATGTGTCAGAACATATTGTCACAATGCTAGATTTTAATGAGACAATCACATTAAATGTGCGGATAATTTCACAAGACGGTTGTATTGGAAATATAAGTTCAGAATCTTGTACAACCCCTTCTTGTGTAGGTCCGACCGTGATGGTGGACATTGCCACATCGCCGAGTTGCGTCGGTTTTGCTAATGGAAATATACAATTATCGGCTTCTGGAACACCTGGTCCGTACGAATTTGTATTGGGTACGGATACTGTGACATCAGGTTTTTTCACAAATCTTGATGCTGGCATATATGATTTCATTGTACTGGACGCGGATGATTGTGCCGTCCCATTTCAATATGAATTAACGGGAGCCGATACCATATTGACCGATATTCTTATTCAAAATGAAATATCATGTTTCGGAGATGTGGATGGCCAGTTAACAGTTATGGCCTCGGGCGGAACAGGATTTTTTACCTATGCATGGTCTAATGGGGATATGGGTAATTTGGCTTCAGATTTATCGGAAGGATGGCATTTTGTGACTGTTGAGGATAGCAACTTATGTGAGACTGTTGATTCCTTTTTTCTTATAAACCCTATCGTGTTAGAAGTGGATACCATTCTTGTTCAGAATGTTAGCTGTTTTGGATTTAATGATGGAGAAGCGGAAGTTTTAGCTTCTGGTGGTACAGCTAATTACACGTATCAATGGAGTGATCCAGGGGGTTCTCAACTTAATACCGTCGGTAATTTATCCCCGGGAGTGATCAGTGTTACCGTCACAGATGGAAATATGTGCTCTGATGTGTCTTCAGTATTGGTGGAAGAGCCTGATCAATTACAAGGAATGCTTGAAACCACCAACATAAGCTGTTTCGATACAGAAGATGGGGTTCTAGAAGCCCTTGTTACAGGTGGTTTTGGGATGTATTCGTATTCATGGTCTTCAGGTGGAGCCAATAACCCTGAGACGGGCCTAGGAGATGGCTTGATATCTGTCACTGTGACAGATGAAAACCTGTGCTCCATTATTCTTAGTGAAAATTTACAAGCGCCCCAACCAATCCTTATACAAGCCGTTGTGGATTCTGTCGATTGTTTTAATGGTGTAGATGGGAGTATTGAAATTATGGCATCAGGTGGGACAGGTATGTTAAGTTATAACTGGGATTCAGGAGAAATGTCCAATCTTATTTCTGGCAAGCAGGCTGGCGAATATTGTGTTACGGTTACGGATCAAAGTATGTGTTCATCAACGGCGTGTTATACAATTTCTCAACCGGAGGATATCACTTTAACAACCGCAGCATTATCTGTGGGGTGTAATGGCGCGTTGGACGGACAAATAGATATTGAAGTTCAAGGAGGTGTACCATCGTTTACATTTAATTGGACTGGTCCGAACATGTTTACGTCGACAGACCAAAATCCGACAAATTTGGCTCCAGGTATATATTCAGTTACGGTCACAGATCATTATGATTGTTCCGCTGTAGCTACAGAAGAGGTCTTAGAGGATGACCCTATACTTGTAATGAATACGAATGTGGATGTACGTTGTTTTGGAGATACTACGGGTTCAATAAGTTTAGAGGTTTCAGGAGGAAGTGGCGCACTTAGTTATTCATGGAGTGGCCCCAACGGATTTATGTCCGCTAATGAGGATATTGATAATTTGCCTTTCGGCCAATATAGTTTGACGATAACGGACGAAAACAATTGTCAATACATCAACAGTTATTTAGTTAACCAGCCAGCCTCGGCATTGGAAGCAATGATATCGCCAGTGGATACGATTTGTTTTGGAGATACCACGGGGATGCTAACAGTGACTCCGCTCGGAGGAACACTTCCTTACCAAATAGAATGGAATAATGGTGAAACTGGAAATACAATTTCTAACTTATCCTCTGGCGTATACTCAGCGACAATAACAGATTTATTTTTGTGTACTTATGAAGTGTCCAGTGAGGTCGTTCAAAGAGAAGCCATAGCTTTTGCTCTTGATTTAACGAATCCACTATGTTATGACGATGCTAATGGTTCGGCCACGGTTACAGATGTTTTTTATGGTCAAACTCCTGCTAACATCGATGATTTTACTATGACATGGAGTAGCCAACCAGGTAATACTTCACCTAACCTAACGGGGCTTGTAGCTGGCAATACTTACTTCGTCACAATCACCGACGATTTAGGATGTACTGGTGAGCAAAGCTTTCAACTTGAAGAACCCGATCCGATATCGGTTGAACTCATTGATAAAAAAGACATTTCTTGTTACCTAGGAGAAGATGGAGAAATTTCTGTGGAAGCCATTGGAGGTACGACACCTTTTACCTATGAATGGGGACAAAATGCTCAATTCCAAATAGGCGAAGATGTAAGCGGATTGAAATCTGGATCTTATGTTGTCACGGCCACAGATATTAATGGCTGTACCGGTACGGGAAGTATCACACTGATAGAACCGATTCCGATTGATGTTGACTTCAGGGTATTTAATGTATTCTGTAAAGGCGGAAATGACGGTGAGGTGGAAGTTATACCTGGGGGTGGAACATCGCCATTTAGTTTTAATTGGTCGACTGGATCAGATAGCTCATCCATCGAAAATTTAAGCAGTGGGGAATATATATTAACCTTAACAGATGGAAACGGATGTGAAGTTATTGATACGGTGTTTGTGGCTGAGCCTGAAAATCCACTTGATCTGGATGCACAAGCGAATAATGTGCTTTGTGCTGGTGGAAGAGACGGTTCTATAGATATAACTGGTTTTGGAGGAACGGGTATTTACGCGTACAGTGTGGATGGAATAAGCTTTACTGGATCACCCACTCAGATTGGACTAGAGGCGGGCGTGTATACCGTATATATTCGAGATAGCAATGGATGTACCGATAGTTTAACAAATGTGGTTATCGATGAAGCTCAAGAAATTTTTGTAGACCTAGGAGAGGACATAACGGTAGCTTTTGGAGAAGACATAGCTCTGACTGCTACGGTTTCTAATACATCAGGAGATTTTGATTATTTGTGGGAGAGTTTTAATGAAGATAAATTAAACTGCTCGGATTGTCCTTCACCTGCATTAATGGAGATTATTGAGCCTATGGTAGTCTGTTTAACGGTGACAGATGAAAACGGCTGTACGGCTAAAGATCTGCTTAATGTCTATGTAGAAAAATTCAATTTTATACGGGTACCCACAGGTTTCACTCCAAATAATGATGGTGTGAATGATTTACTTAATGTCTATGGACGAGAGGGGACCATCGTAGAATCATTTAGGATATATTCTAGATGGGGAGAAAAGGTTTTTGAACTAAATGGTTTTGAGGTAAATGATACGAGTGCAGGATGGGATGGAACATTTAAGAATAAGGAAATGAACTCCGAAGTATTCGTTTGGGTGGCAGAATTATTATACCTAGACGGAACTAAAGAATTAGTAAAAGGAAATACAACGTTAATACGATGATGAGGTGGTTGTTTCTATGTATGGCTTTGATATGTTTAATGTCTACCGATAGTAAGGCACAAGATCCTCATTTTTCGCAGTTCTATAATACTCCTATGCAACTAAGTCCTGCGATGACAGGGGTATTTAATGGTAAATACAGATTTGGGGCAGCCTACCGAGATCAGTGGTCCTCCATATTATCAACTCTTTCTTTTAAGACAGTCCAAGCTTCCTTTGATATTAAATATCGTTTTAGACAATCTGATTTTTTTGCTTTCGGTGTGAATATTATGAATGATGAAGTAGGCAACGGGCGCTTCCGTCATACTTTGGGCCAATTGAATGGTGCCTACCACATGCAAATAGGCGGATCTAAATACACCAGTGCGAAACAATTTTTAGTTGCCGGCCTTCAAGCTGGTTTTGGGCAAAATACTTTAGACTGGAATCGATTATGGTTTGGAAGACAATATAATGTGGCATCAAGCACAATCGAGGATTCTAGTCAAAGTGGTGAAGGAAACTTAGGCGCATTAGAGACTAACATTTTTCTTGATCTAGGCTTAGGAGTTTTATGGTACATGTTGCTCGACGAATCAAACAGTGTTTATGGAGGATTAGCTGTAAATCATATTAATAATCCCGATATATCGCTCATTGGAAATGGATCTGATCCTCTACACAGAAAATTCACACTTCATGGCGGTGGAGAAATTTTTATGACTCGTGAATGGAGTGTTTTGCCTTCCATGGCTTTGATGTTCCAAGGGCCTTCGTTTCAAGCTAATTTTGGATCTAATTTTCGTTATGTTCATCCTAATTGGAGGGACATTGCTTTACGTGTGGGATCCTTTTTGAGAGTGGCTAAGACAACTGATGGTTACCATGCGGATGCCATTATTATGACCACTATGCTTGAGTTTGGACGTTTTCACTGGGGATTAAGTTATGATGTTACTAGCTCGGATTTAGCGCCAGCTAATTCTAGAAGAGGGGCCTTTGAGACTACTGTAACCTACGTGGCACCCATGGGTGAAAGGAAAATGCAGATTGTTTGCCCAAAAATATAATCTACATCATTAAACTTATTCGGTGAACACCGGGTAAATACTGTTTTGCTAACAACATTTTGATCTCCTCGTAAGCCTGAGGTTTTTTTACAAAGTCTATTTCATTTAAATCAATGATCAAGATCGGGAAAGACAGTATGTTTCTAAAATATTCGAAATAAGAGTTCTGAATTTTCAATAAGTAGTCAGCTTTAATCTGCGTTTCGTATGATCTGCCTCGGAGGGCAATGTTATTCAGTAAGATGTCCACATTTCTATGGAAATAAACCAGCAAATCTGGCTGAGGAAAACTCTGATTTAAAACATTGAACATTTTTTGGAACAATCGATATTCCTCTTCCTCCAAATTTTTCCGTGCAAACAAAAGGGTTTTCGTAAAGAAATAATCCGAAATGGTAAACTCATGAAATAAGTCACGATGCAACAACTGTTTTTGCAGCTGTTTGTGTCGTTCGGTCATAAAAAACAACTCGACAGTAAAAGCAAACCTCTCTGGATCCTCATAAAACATGGGTAAAAAAGGATTGTCCGTAAACTGTTCGAGTATCAATTTGCAATTATATTCTTGGTGAATTTTTTCGCAAAAAGTAGTTTTCCCCGAACCAATATTTCCTTCGATCGAGATGTAGTTATATGGAAATTGAATTGCAGACAATTCTATAAAATCATTTTTTTAACAGCCAGTTGATCTTCACACTGCCGAACTAACTCACTAATTGATTTACCTAAAATCGGATGAATTTCGTCACCTGATATCTCGGCCAAGGGGATAAGCGCGAAATTACGATTTTCTAATTCCTTATGTGGGATTTGTAGACCTTCTTCATCAATGATTTTTGAACCCATGAGTAAGATGTCAATGTCGATCACTCTTGGACCCCAATGTTCGAATTTTTCTCGTCCTAAGGAATACTCAATTTTCTTAATCTCGCGTAAAAGATCCATTGGTTCCATATCCGATTTAATCTTAACGGCTTGATTTAGAAAATCTTGCTGGTCTGTTTTTCCCCACGCTTTGGTCTCATAAACTGACGATACCCGTAACACCTTACCCATCGACATTTCGATGCATTCTATCCCTCTCTTCAAAAAAAGTGGACGATGACCCATATTGGATCCAAGTAAAAGATGATAGTAATTCAATAGAATGGATTTACATTCTTAATAAGCAATCAAATGATCTATTGGTTCAAGAAAATTTTAGGAAAAAATTTGCCCGACCTAGGTTAAAAGTCGGGCAATGATCAGATTGAATAAGGAGTATTTGCTCTTAAAGTATTATGATTTACTCTTCTCTATTGCATTCAAATATTTAGCCAATTCTTCTTTTACACGAGGGAACAAGAAAAATAAACCAATCATATTCGGAAATACAAGTCCTAATATCATCGCATCTGAAAAATCTAGTACCGCACCCATAGTTACGGAAGCACCCAGAATGACGAATATGAGGAATAAAACTTTATAAGATAGATCGGCAGCTTTACTTCGACCGAATAAAAACTTCCAAGACTGTAAACCGTAGTAAGACCAAGAAATCATGGTCGAGAAGGCAAATAATACGATGGCCAAAGTCAAAACATGTTGGAACCAAGGCAATACAGAGGTAAATGCTCTCGTCGTCAAGTCCACTCCACTTAGGGCTTCACCTGTTGCACTTAATATCACTTGTCCATCTTCACCACCATAAGCAAATGCGCCATCCATGTTAAATAGAATAATCACAATCGCCGTCATAGTACAAATAACAACAGTATCAATAAATGGCTCTAATAAAGCGACGATTCCTTCAGACGCAGGGTATCGCGTTTTTACAGCTGAATGTGCGATGGCCGCACTACCAGCACCAGCCTCATTCGAAAACGCTGCGCGTTGGAAACCAACGATCAAAGCACCAATAAAACCACCGACAGCTGCATCTGCATTAAAGGCAGAATAGAATATTTTACCAAAGGCATCGTCTATTAAACTGAAATTGGAGAACATAATAATTAAGCATGCAAGCACATACATAACAGCCATAAACGGAACGACCTTTTCGGTCACATTCGCGATTCTCTTAATACCTCCGATGATTACTATACCCACTAAAAATGCCATCACACACCCTATCATAAATCCTGTCGAACCACCATCTAAAGCCAAGGCAGTAGATATTTGTTGGGTCGCCTGATTCGCCTGAAACGCATTTCCTCCACCAAAGGATGCACCTACACATAAGATCGCAAACATGATCCCTAGGACTTTACCAAATCCCTCAAATCCCCTTTCCTTTAATCCTCTTGACAGATAATACATTGGACCACCATAAACAGTCCCATTTTCATCGACATCTCTATATGCAACCCCAAGAGTACATTCGACAAACTTAGACGACATACCCAATAGACCACACACGATCATCCAAAAAGTAGCTCCAGGGCCACCTAATGCAATGGCTACTGCGACGCTGGCAATATTCCCTAAACCCACCGTTCCAGAAACAGCCGTAGCGAGGGCTTGGAAATGATTAACTTCTCCTTCTTTGCCTTCGACTCTTATTGTATCGACGATATCTCCATCCACCACATTAACCGTATCAGTGGTTACTGGTGCTGAGCCATGCTCAACATCATCATACTTGCCACGTACCACATTTATAGCTAATGGAAATTTTCGAATATTAATGAAGCCGAAATACACCGTAAAAAATCCGGCACCTACTACCAATAATATTACAACTAGGGGTACCCCGAAAACAGGGGTTAAAACCAGTCCTAAACATGCATCTGCAAATGGTCTAAACGCCTGGTCAATACGATCGTCTAAACCTAAACTTTCTGTCGATTCCTGTCCAAAAATGAATAAAGGAGACATAATAAACGCGAGAGCAAGTAAAGCCTTGCTTCTTAACTGTTCCATACTTTCGATTTGTTATTGACTTTAAGGTATTTATTATTTACCATTATTTAAAATGGCATCACGCTTTTTTAAGAATTCGCAGGGCTTTAGGGTAGAGGTTATTAAATCGATTTCCTAAATGATTTATCCATCCCAGATTTAATCCATCATATCGTACCAAGTAAAATGATTTTTTCTCACATTTTAATTCAAAGGTTTCACCGCGTAAGTATTGAATCGCTTGATCCTTATTTAAATTAATAATTGGGAAAATCGTATCTCTCTGTAACATGGCCAAACCATGACCTGGAATGAATTTTTCTCTGATTAATTGACCAATATGTAACCCAGATTGTATGGTTTTTACTTGAAGATTTTGAATTGATTTAGAAGAAGAGTGTAAATAGACTTCATGTCGATCATTAACTAATATTGTCTCGAACTCACTCAAGCTGAAGTATTTGGAGAAGTCATGATTTTCTTTGATCGGTTTATGAGTATGCTTCTTTTTCTTTTTCTTTTTCGCTTTCGCGAATGATTCACTTTTAGTATTCATTAATAGACTGCAGAAGAATCCTTCTCCTTTACATAGATGCGGATAAGACTGATATCCTACCACTCGATTATCTTTTAACTTAGTGATTCCGAATGCCTCTGGAAGCTCTACTTCCACACTTTTAAGAGAATACTCCTCCGTTAACCATCGAACTTGATTCATATTCTCCTGTGCATTAAAAGTACAGGTTGAATAAAGGAGAAATCCGTTTTCAGAAAGACAGTTTACAATATGATTCAAGATGTCTTTTTGTCTTAAAGCACATTTGGTCACGAGTTCGGCACTCCATTCTGATCTGGCATGCTGATGCTTTCGAAACATGCCTTCTCCACTACATGGCGCATCTACAAGGATTAAGTCAAAACGAACATCACTATTGGCGAAAGCCAAAGCCTCATCATTTGTCACAATTATATTACCCTTTCCCCATTTAGTTAGGTTATCAGTTAAAAGCAAAGACCTGTTGTGGATTATTTCATTGGCTACTAAAACCGAATCATCAGATATCTTGTCTAGCAACAAGGTGCTTTTTCCACCTGGAGCAGCACAAAGGTCTAAGACCAGTTTTTTTTGACGAAAGTCAATATGCCGATCAAGAATGTACTCAATGAACATACTTGATGCTTCTTGTACATAATAAGCCCCAGCATGAAATAAGGGATCGAATGTAAAAGACGGCCGCTCAGATAAATAAACACCATTCTGTGACCAAGGAATTTGTACGCCTTTAAGCGAGGACTTCCATTTTTGAGGGTTGTGTCTGATCGAGGTAGGAGAGGGAGAATCTAATGCATATAATAATTCACTTTTACTGGATTCATCTAATTGAAGAGTATCCACGAACTTCTGAGGTATCGGAGTTTTAGAGGACTCCATACAATTCTCCTCCTTTAGCGAATAATTTATCTACGCGCTCTGCAACTTTAGAATCTGGAATTAATTCTGGTGCATGATGCGGCTTAATTCGTGCATCAATTATTAAAGATCCTCGACATCCCCAATGCTTGAATTCAGTAAAACTATCGATTCCGTAAATATCATGTGAAGGGTTTGCTCTTGTAAAACTAACCCACAGAAAGTTATTTAAAGTCTGAGCCAAAAACCTCGAGTCATCGCATAAAATGATTAATGGTAAGCCTTCCAAATCATATTGAGATAATTCGGAGGCTAATTTCTCGATTTCGACTTTAGCGTTTTCATAATCTTTAAAAGCGGATAGTTGTAACCCTAATACACCTGGACGTGCCACATGGGCATCAATAATATTTTTACTATGAAAATCTTTGGGTAACTCCGTGTCCAATTGACGTAAGTCTGGACCGCACGCTGCGACAACTACCTTGCTTCCTGCGTTCCATCCATCACCCGAATAATCAAGCGTATCAATCGTGGTTTTAGTCTGAAAATGTAAATCTCGATGCCAATCCACTTTACGCAACATATGGCTAAAAAATGCACCGATATCGTGAGTGTGTACAGGACTCTCCTTGTCTTCTGCAGCGATCCATAAAAACTTAGCTAGTGATGTTTGTCCTGACCCAAGAAGGCGATTAGCGATGGTCAAAATCTCCTCTGGCTTCTGATCTCTAAAAGGCATATAACGCTCTTGACCAACAGCGATCAATAAAGGGTGAACTCCGGCGGCATCCACCGCATTAAGTTCCACCAACCCGGGAAATTCGGTAGGAGTGAGTTCTTCGACCAACTCGTGGATCATCCAACCAAAACTTGAGTCTTCCTGCGGTGGCCTTCCAACCACTGTAAAATGCCATAAAGGATTGCTCCTATGATATACATTGTCGACTCGCATAACAGGAAAATCGTGTTCTAAGCTATAGTATCCTAGATGATCCCCAAATGGACCCTCTGGCATCTTCTTGTCCATAATTAGCGTTCCGGTAATTACAAAATCAGCATCACTGGATAATATATGTCCAAGTTGATCTTTGTAATATTTAAATCGTTTTCCAGCGAGCATCCCAGCAAAAGTCAACTCACTCAGACCTTCGGGTAATGGCATAATCGCAGATAAAGCGTGAGATGGTGGTCCACCTATAAAAACAGATATTTTAAAGTCTTCGTTACTCTCATTATACATTTGATGGTGCACCCCAATGCCTCGATGTAATTGATAGTGAAGGCCAATTTCTTCATTGGTTTTGTACTCATTACCATCCAATTGAATCCTATACATACCCAGATTTGATTGCATTATCCGATCTGATCCGGGCGGCAATGTAAAAACCTGAGGTAGAGTGACGAATGCACCACCATCATCAGGCCAGGATTTGATTAAAGGAAGTTGGTCTATTCGGCATCTGTTTTTAGCTATGTCTGGCTTAAGCCAAGATTTTCCTGGGAGTGCTTTTAGAGCAGTAAATGGTGCCCCTATATATCTAAATGGTTTTCTTAAAACATTCGTCGGGTCCGCTTTTAGTTCAATGACTTTTTTAACCTTATCTATGGTATTTCTAAAAATAAAAGCAGTTCGATCTATGGTGCCGTAAATATTGGAAATGGCTTGAAAAGGACTTCCTTTTACATTTTCGAATAAAATGGCAGGCCCCTTAGCATCGTAAAACCGTCGATGAATTTCGGCCATTTCTAAGTCTGGGTCGACCTCCGATTTAATCCGGATCAGCTGTCTGGTTTTTTCTAGGTCCTTAGCACATTTCCTTAGACTCGAATACATGAGTTTCTAATTTTGAACCTGAAAATAGTTTAATAAAAAGTGATTTCCTGAATCTCGAATTCAAAACTTCCTGCACGTTTTTCACTGGTTATAAAACCGAAGCGAATGATGTCGTTTAATCGCGCTGGATTTATTTTATCGGATTGTACTTGCTCGAGGCGGTAGGTTTTAAAATCGTTGAGTAGAATTTCGGCTGTTTCCCATTCGCCATCTGTAATTGGCAAGACATATTTGAAGTAGGGTAACCAGAATTCGCGATTCCAGTTTAGTGTGAATCCCATTCTCATTCCAGTTGAGCGATATTTGATTTTAACATGTGTAAATTCTCCTAACGCAAAATCACTGTATGGACTTCTAAATGAAGCAAACCCACCATTGTTTTCTAATGAGACATCGCCTTTGATTTGAATAGAATTTTCATTTTGGGAAGCTCGTGCCGTGGAAACTCCACCCATGACAGAGTCGCATAGGACATACCAGTCTTGTGTATTTCCACTTTGACGAAAGTCAAGAACAAAAGGGGAGTTCGATAAAAACAATAAAGTCATTATTACAGAGAGAATTTTCATGGCATCTTTTATTAAGTAACAGTTAAATCTGAAAAAGGATTAAGGAGCCCATACACATTTATTTTTTTACTATATCTTCACATAACTTAAGCTCAATTCCAAACTCTTTATATGAAGCAGTATCATGATCTCCTCCAGCATATTTTAGATAACGGCGTCAAAAAATCGGACCGTACAGGTACAGGGACATTGAGTTGTTTTGGGTATCAAATGCGATTTGATTTGTCGGAGGGCTTTCCAATGGTGACGACTAAAAAACTGCATTTAAAATCCATTATACACGAGTTGTTATGGTTTTTAAAAGGAGATACTAATGTTAAATATCTTCAAGAAAACGGGGTTCGGATTTGGAATGAGTGGGCCGATGAGAATGGTGACTTAGGGCCTGTTTATGGAAAACAATGGAGAAGTTGGGTCAAGCCCAATGGTGAAACTGTTGATCAGATTGCCAGAATTATGGAGACAATAAAAAACAATCCAGATTCGAGAAGGATGGTTGTGAATGCATGGAATGTTGGGGAATTAGACGAGATGGCTCTTACTCCATGTCATTGTTTGTTTCAGTTTTATGTAGCCGAGGGTAAACTGAGTTGCCAGTTATATCAAAGATCGGCAGATACCTTTTTAGGGGTGCCGTTTAATATAGCGTCTTATGCTTTATTGACGATGATGATGGCTAAAGCAGCAGGATTAGAAGCAGGCGAATTTGTACATAGTTTTGGTGATGTGCATTTATACCTAAATCATTTAGAGCAGGCAAAATTACAGTTGACACGTGAACCTAGAGCATTGCCTAAAATGAAAATAGACCCCAAGGTGAGGTCTATTTTCGAATATACTTTTGAAGATTTTGAGCTAGTCGGGTATGATCCACACCCACATATTAAAGCTGCGGTCTCCGTTTAAGTTTTAGTAAATTTCAGTACCTTACTGAAGTCACCATTAGTCAAAGTGATGATGTAAACTCCTTTGTCGTAGTCAGAAATCTGTATCTGTTGTATGCCGTTATTGTCTCTAGGATTTATAGTGTTCTGAGAGATCAATTTACCGCTCATGTCTCGGATAATCATCTCAAAATTATCATCCAATTTTCCGGTGTACTGCAAATTCACAGTTTGATCGGCTGGGACCGGGAATACACTAAATTCAGCTTCTGATAGATTCGTATTTCTTCTTAAAGAAATCACTTCAGAGTAACCTACTTTACCATCCACATCGATGCTCTGTAATCTGTAATAAGATAAGACTGAAGGATTTAAATCGTCCAACGAGTAATTAAGTGTTTTGTTACTTAAAATATTTCCTTGCACACGACCAATTTCTGTCCATTCCGAGTAGCCATTAGAGGATCTCTCTACTATCATCCATTCGTTATTGATTTCGGAGCTCGTAGACCAGAATATGCGATTATATCTTTCTTTTGCTTCTCCATCGAAAGACAATAAGGTAATAGGTAATGCACCTTGCGCGCCACCACCTGCACCGCCACCACCACCAGAGAAGCTAGAGACAGCATATTGAGCATAGTGTCCATTTGTAGCATATGTTCCATAGGTATACGAACCCGGATCAAACTCATTATAATCTTCTGAGCCTACCATTTGGTGACAGTCGTTTCCTGATACGGTCAGATCTTCTTCGCCAGGGGCATTGATCTTGTAATGCGACATGTTAGCATGCGTCGCCGTTGCTAAAATAGATTGAACATCTGTTAAATCAGCAGAAGAATAATACGCTCTAATATCAACAGCAGTTCCTGGCTGTGTCGCTGGGTTTAAATCCCATGTCCTATTCATCACCGCCCAAGTAGGTTGGTTTTCGATATACGGCGCTCCACATCCTGACGATCCTAAATTAGTAGCTCCTGTATTTGCTTGTACTCGACATGATGTCCCATCAATTCCTAACCATCCCATCAATTGATCATCTTTATTAACAGAAAGTAAAACTGTATTATCCACTGTATTCACATAGTGTGTCCATCCATCAGCTCCTCTTCCTTCCCAGTTTGCACTAACAAGCGAACCAGTTTGCGAAGCAACACCTGAAATCGGAAAATATTCGATATCAAAGTTTACATCACCTGAATTAGAGGAATTATATCCATCCACTTGAATAAAATATTCATTACCTGGAATTACCATAACTGTTGTTTTACTTGTCCAGTTATTGGCTCCTCCTCCATGAAAATCATCGTTAGCGGATAAGAATGTGGCTGGAGGAACTCCGGTACCCGTGCAACCACCTTCCCATATAGCGAGTTGAGTATCCCAGCTAGTACCTAAGGTACTCACAGTAAGTAATCCCATAGGTTCAGATCCTGCAGGTATAGTTAATTTAAACCAAATGTCGTTATGATTAGTATTGTTACACCAACTCATGTAAGTATTACAATTAGCTGAGTAAGGACTCGATGAAGGTGTTGGCGTTCCTGAGGTAGCTAAGGCGTTCGAACTATTATTTGCAGGTATCCCTGATCCTGCATTAATTCTTGAAGAAACATCTTTGGCCCCATCACAATCGTCATTAACAACGACACAATCTGGGCATAAGTTTCCTCCACACTCGACTCCAAGCTCACCAAAGTTTTGTATCCCATCACTACAAGAAGGCGTTCCAGATCCACAATCACCACCCGTATAACATGTCGCGTTATTAAAAGCATTTGTCATTAAGGTTAATGGTCCAGTACCTGCTGGATCACCATCGGAAAAACCTAATGAAAAATCAATTCCAATACCACCCACTAAGTGACAATAACTCATTATAGTACCTGCATCTGGTAGAGGGGGGTCATCTGCTGTCGAACAACTTCCTTCTGGATATCCTGCCGTACCACCACAATTATCAATTCTGGTATTGTCACCATTCCAGTTGCATGCATGTGTATGTGGAGATCCCCAGTTGTGCCCCATTTCATGAGCAATGACTTCGACATTCCAAGAAAACGTGGGTACTGTTGGAGGATTGCTAGAGGATAAACTTCCACTAACGGCATAAGGTCCAGAACTAGATCCTGCATTGTATTGTGAACACAAGACGCCTACCCAAGCTATTCCACCACCCACTCCCCGAGTAGTAAGTAAATGAGCCAAACGACCATTGTAGTCGTTTTGAATCGTTTGTCCAAATACAGTTAACATACCTCCAGTACTTGATTGTCCTGCATATGGATCCACGATGTCCCAAACCTTAATTTCTGATACAAAAACAGAAAATCCATCGTTTGTGTAGAGGGTAGAAACTTCATTTAAGTTGGCGTTTGCCCAACTTTCTGTGTTTGCAACACTGCTTCCATTATCTAAGTAGGTTTGATTGTCACATTCTAGGTAAATGTGTACACATGATCCTAGTGATTCCGTTTGTGCAGATTCAAAAGATCCCGGATTGACCAAATGCGCTTCATCATCCGTGGCACATGATCCATATTTAGGATTTAGCAAGGCTTTGTCTGAGTAATGAATATATAGGTCGTCTTTAGTCAGGTGAATCCAGTAATTACCAGATCCATATGAATACATGATTTTAAATTCCTCGTCAATAACACTTAGTGCTACAAGAGATCTTGGATAACCCTCTACATAACCCCTATAGAATACGTTGTTAAGATTAGGCTCGAAAATTTGACCTGAACCTGTTCTCACCACATATCCAGCTGCGCGTATGTCTTCTTTGTATAGCTTAAATGCCACAGACATTTCTCCAGGAATAAAAATATCCAAGAATTCAGGTTGATTATTGATAATACTTTGAAGATCAAGTTGATTCTTTTCAAGTACTTCATAATCTGATAAATGATCATTTAAATTAATTCTAGTGGGTGTTTGTTTTGTAGTCTTTGCCAATACTTTTTTATCTACCGTATTTCCACTTACTCGGTCATGATATTCGGAAAATAAACCGCCGATACTCTGTGAAAAAACTGAGACACTTAGTAACAACAAAAATGCTGCTCCGTAGAATCTTCTCATGTAATTTGATTTACGCTTCTTTAATAATAATTAGGACAACTATTCTATAATTCCGGGGATACGTAAAAATAGACATTTCAGAACTTATTATATGACAAAAAAGGAAAATTATAATTGTCGCCGTAGAGTACTACAAATAAGCGCGTAATACTCTTAATAGTCGTAACTTTCTTAAAAATCTAACTACCCTATGTTTAAATTTCTTTACACTTTTTTAATTTTTTGCCTTTGCCTTTCGGCAAATGGACAAGATTCAGGCCAGGATGTTTTCGACAATTCTTTTCTGCATGAGGTTAGAATCCAATTCGACAACAATAATTTTTTTGAAACTCTAAAGGACAATTACGACATCTATTACCCGGATGTGCCTTATGTTATGGCTGACGTCAGTTTCGATGGTGAAATAGTTGATTCGATCGGAGTGAGATTTAAAGGGTTCTCTTCCTATTGGGGATCTCAATTTAAAAAGTCTATCAAACTAGATATGAATGAGTTTGTAAAAGGAAAAAAGCTTGATGGACTCAAGAAATTAAATCTAAACAACGGAGAAGGTGATCCCTCCTTTAATAGAGATTTCCTGTGTTTCGATATGATGAGACAGAATGGTGTTCGGGCGCCTCGGGTGGCTTACGCCAAAGTGTATTTAAATGATACCTATTGGGGTTTGTATTCTATAGTAGAGCAGATTGATGACACTTTCTTAGAAAATAATTTTGCCGATGGAAGTGGAAATTTGTTCAAAAATATTGGTTGGACAGAACTTCTATGGAATGGATCAAGTCCTAATAATTACGCGGATGAAATTGGTTTAAAAACAAATGAAGATGAAAACGATTGGTCCGGCTTTATTGAGTTTTTGGATATTTTGAATAATACATCTAACACAGTTTTTCAGTCAGAGATCGGTGACATTTTCAATGTCAACTTATTTCTTAAGACACTGGCCATAGATGTGGTGACAAATAATTGGGATTCGTACATGGAGCATGGTCGAAATTTCTTCATTTATGAAGAACCGGGTTCTGATCAATTTCAATGGATTCCATGGGATTATAATTTAGCCATGGGAGGTACCTTTGCAGGAGGCTTTGGCGGTGAATGCGATTTCTTTGTAGACTTTGTTCCTTTTATTAGTGCCAATAATGTAATAGAGTTTCAGGATAATACCTGGCCACAACCTCAGTCAGAAGTCTACTGGGATTTTGGAGATGGAAATAACTCTACAGAACCTAATCCGACCCATACCTACGAAAATTCGGGTGTATACAACGTATGTCTTTATGCGGATTATAATGGACCCTGCGAGCAAATTGCTTGTAAACTTATAGATACTAATGACCTTCCTGAAAATTGTAACAGCATCTTAAACGGTTCTTGTCCATACCCTCCAGATGATCCTGTTTTTCAAGAAGTGATTGCATTTGCTCCTAATTGTTGTGACGGTTCATGGACTCCTGATTGTCAAGATCTTTATGATTTTTTTGATGACCAGTCAGGCGGAGGTGGATTAAATAATTTTCCTATAGATATGGAAGACAGTGGTAAAATACTGATCAGTCGATTGATGAACATTCCTGAATATCGAGATGAGTACTATCGTATTTTCTGTAATATTCTAAAAGATAATTTTACGGAGGAAAGGATTTTTCCAATGGTCGATCATAATAGCCAACTCATCAGAGATGCTGTTTATGAAGACGATAACTATATATGGTCAACAAATGCTTTCGAAATGGATTTAGATCAAGGAACAAATCAGATACCGGGTATGAGAAAGTTTGTCACTGAAAGAATTCCTGCTCTTCAAGAGGAATTAGAAGAACTTTTTGATTGTTCTCTTGTCATTGATCTTAATTACCAAGATGTCGTCATTAATGAATTTATGGCCTCTAATGCCGAAGGGGGCGAATCTGATAATGAAGGAGAATTTGATGATTGGATTGAAATTCATAACAACACCAACCTTAAAATAGACCTCTCGGATTTTGCGATTAATGATACCTCTACTTATGACGACGCTTGGAAATTTCCCCCAGGAACTGAAATATCTCCTAATGGGTACTTAATTGTATGGGCCGATAATGATGTAAATCAGGCTGGTTTGCACACGCACTTTAAATTGTCGAAAAGTGGAGAGCAAATTTACTTGTTTAACGGCTCAGAGATTATTGATAATCATATCTATGGCGAACAAGAAACACTCGTATCCTCTGCAAGAGTCCCGAATGGTACAGGTAATTTTATAAAACAATCGGCCACTTTTGGTTTCAATAACGAAGGATCCTCCGTTAATGATTTAGATTTAGGTGAAATTAGAGTTTTCCCTAATCCGGGATTTGCTTTTGTGAATGTCGCATGGGAAAAGTCCTTAAACTCAGATATAAAAATTGATATTTTGGATCAATTAGGTAGGGTGGTTCTTTCTACACTAACCACGGAAGCATTTTATCAGATTGATGTTCGCCACTTCAGTTCGGGAATGTATTTCATTAGATTGAGTGATGAAAATTCGCAATGGACCGAAAAAATTCAGATTATTCGTGAGTAGTGAAGCAGATTTGGAATTAAAGCAGACTTTAGAAAAATTTAAAAATATTACACTTCATGAGGCTCTGGAAACAGAGCTCATGAACAGAGTTGACAGTAAGTTCTTTTTTAGTTCTCTTCTGTTGCCTGAAGTATTAAATAGATTAAATACAGATTATAGATTATTAGAAGTCGCCAAGTCCACGATATCACCTTACAAGACGGAATACTTAGACACCCCTGATCTAAAGATGTACTTGGATCACCATAATCAGAGGAAACACCGCTTTAAGATTCGATATAGATCATATTTAAATACAAATACCACTTTTTTTGAAATTAAAGAAAGAGTAAATACGGGACGTACCTTGAAAAAGAGAATTCTTGTTAGTGATATGAAACAAGACCACAAGAAGACTGACTTTCTTAAATCAAATGCGCCTTTTGCTGCTAAGGATTTAATTCCGTCTTTGGTTGTGGATTATGATAGAATATCTTTGATAGCTGCTGATAAAAAAGAGAGATTGACAATAGATATTAATGTTGAAGCGAGTAATATCCACAGCTCTAAAAAATTCCATAATTTGTGCATTCTCGAACTGAAACAGACAAGACTGGATAGATCGTCAAAGGTCTTTCGAATAATGAAAGACCTGACTATTCGAAGGAATAGAATATCCAAGTATTGTTTGGGTGTTACGCATTGTTACCCAGAGATTAAACAAAATTCGTTTAAAAAGAAAAATGCGCAGATAGAAAAAATAATGAAGACAAAAGGATTAGATGTTTTTGCAGTTTAATGATTTGATTGATGCCTCTACCATCACATTGATATGGCGTTTCTTGGTAAACATTATGGTCATAACGGTTTTGGTAAGATTCATATACTTTGGATATAAAAAGGATAAAGAGTACGCTTTTACTTTTTATGTATTTAATGTATTGATATTCTTTGTATGTGTTGTAATGGTCCAAAGTGATATCTCGATGGGATTTGCGTTTGGATTGTTTGCCATTTTTGGAATATTAAGATATCGTACTAATACTATTCCTCACAAAGAGATGACGTACTTATTTACGGCGATAACAGTAGCCTTGATAAATGGGATAGCGGCATTTACCGTGTCATTAGCAATAATGAATGTGGCCATTCTGTTTTTTGTATTTATAATGGAGAAAATCTGGTTTTCAAATAAGGAACACTACAAAAATATCTTGTATGAAAAAGTAAATTTAATACAAGAAGGTAATGAAATTGGGATCATTGAAGATTTAAAGCTTCGTACAGGACTAAATGTTGTAAAGTTTGAAGTTAAGTCTATGAATTTTGTGAATGATTCCGCTGAATTGAAAGTCTTTTATATACCCTCATGAGGAAGTCCGTCATCTTAATAATGTCGCTGATAGTAGCTTGTGTTTTTTTGGCGAAAGCCCAAGAAGAAAACCCTATACGATTAGATCAAGAATTTTGGATGCGCTATGGCGTGGAGAAAGAAATCAATAACCGCTCCGATATCAGTGTTCAATGGTCAAGGCGATTTGATGAAAAACGGAGTTTAGTTAAAAACACCTTTCTCGAAATTTCGTCTGGGTTTAAGTTAAATAAATATCTAAAACTCGGGATCAAAGCTCGAAGAATTGATCGTAAAGGAGATAAAGAAAGCAGTGATCGAATCACCTTTATGGGACGAGCGAAATATCGTTTTATGGATAAGCTAGATCTATCTACACGACTTCAATTTGAACGTCAATGGGAGAGAGAGGAAGACACAAGAGATCGCTATCGGGCCAAGGTGTCAGCCAAAATGACGCGCATAAAAGAATATCCTAGGCCTCTTGTAAGTTTGGAGTACTTTTTTCGCGAACAAGGAGGTTTTTCGGGATGGAGTAAAGAGCGTTGGAAGTTCGGATTTGATCAACGTTTCCTAAAACGTCATGAGTTGACCTTGTGCTTTGTTATACAAGAAGATTTAAACATTCGTAAGCCTCAGAGAGATGAGGTATGGAGTATTGATTACATGCTTTCCTTTTAGACTTTATTTAGATAAAATCTAAATAACTAATACACATATATATTAATTGTTAATAAGGCGGTTGAATGATATTTTTGCCACAAATTCGTGGGCGAAACCTGAGAATTTCCGGAAACCACTAATAAAAAACTCGATAAAGAGAAAAAGTAATGATATATAATCATTTGAAGCTTAAAGCTTTTTTTACCGTTCTGCTGTTCACTTTTTCCTTAAGTCTCTCTGCGCAGCCTTCTTTTGATGAAGGTAAGGCGACCTTCAAAAATTATTGTGCTCAATGCCACGCCAAGGATATGCAATCTGATGCGACTGGTCCAGCACTTTATGGGGCTGAGGAGCGATGGGCGGATTATCCAAGAGAAGATTTATATGCTTGGATTAGAAACTCGCAAAAAATGATCGCCTCAGGTCATCCACGAGCCGTAGAACTTTGGGCAGAATACAAGCCGACGATCATGACGGCGATGGATAACCTAACGGATGCCGAGATTGAGTCTGTTTTATTTTATATCAAAGACGTAGTTGATAACCCACCAGTTGTGAATAATGGGGCTGGACTTGTTTCCACTGGTGTTGCCAAGCAATCCAATGGATGGATGTATTGGTTACTTCTTGGTGTTTTAGCGATCTTGGCTGTGATACTTACTCGAGTTATCGGAAACTTAAATAAAATTGCTGCGGAAAAAGATGGAACGGCTTACCAAGGCAAAACTTTATTAGAAACATTAACGAGTAAAGGGGTTGTAGGATTTGTGATTTTTGGATTAGTGGTTTTAGGAGGTTATACCACGGTTAATAACGCCGTCGGTTTAGGAAGGCAGCAAGGATATGCTCCAGAGCAGCCGATTAAATTTTCTCACGAAACACATGCAGGACTCCATAAAATAGAGTGTCAATATTGTCATGATGGTGCCAGACGATCAAAGCACGCAGTAATTCCTGCTGCAAATACTTGTATGAATTGTCATAAAGCCATTAAAGAAGGCTCTGAATATGGTACGGCAGAGATTACAAAGATATATGCTTCAATTGGTTATGATCCAACAACAAATGGCTATATCGAAAATTATGAAAACAAGTCTGAAGACGAGCTCAAAGCAATCTATACAAAATGGATCGGAGATAGATACATGAATGCGAATAGCTTGGATCAGTTGGATAAAGAAGGTGAACGCGTCGTTGATGCTCAATGGAATGGAATCAAAAGCTCTTTGACGAATGAACAAAAGACTAAAATTCAGGGCCCTATAGAATGGACAAGGATTCACAACCTGCCAGATCATGTATATTTTAATCACGCACAGCATGTGAGTGTTGGTAAATTAGAGTGTCAAGAATGCCATGGAAAGGTAGAGGAGATGAAAGTTCTCGAGCAACATGCGCCATTATCGATGGGGTGGTGTATTAACTGTCACAGACAAACAGAAGTACAATTTGGAGATAATGAATATTACAATTCCTATGTAAAGTATCATGAAGAATTAGAGAGTGGAGATCGAGATAAAGTCACGGTCGAGGACATAGGTGGATTGGAATGTCAAAAATGCCACTATTAATATATAGTCAGTTATAAAACGCGAAACAACGCTATGAGTAGTAAAAATCAATCGCAATTGTGGATAGGAGGTAAAGACCTTAGTGGTGATAAGGACTTTATAGAGCAACAGCAATCAGAATTTGTTCAACTACCTATTCTAGAATCTCTTGGAGATGAGAAAATTGCCGAAAATATTGGAGGAAATCGTAGAGATTTTTTGAAGTTTTTAGGTTTTGGTCTAGGAGCAGCGACAGTTGCTGCAAGTTGTGATACGCCTGTTAAGAGAGCGATCCCGTACGTAGTAAAGCCGGATGATATTGTTCCTGGTGTGGCTAATTACTATGCGTCGACTTACGTCAATGGTGGAGATTATTGCCCGATTTTGGTGAAAACCAGGGAAGGAAGACCAATAAAAATAGAAGGAAATTCAAGTTCGCCTTTAACCAAAGGAGGTACAAGTGCTAGAGCTCAGGCAAGTGTCTTGTCTTTATACAACACAAACCGATTCAAAGCACCTAAAAAGAAAGACGGTGAAACATGGACCGATTTAAGTTGGACTGATTTAGATGCTGAAATCAAATCGTCATTAAATTTCGAAAGTAACATCAGAATAGTTACCAATACGATAATGAGTCCGTCGGCAAATGCTGCGATTGAAAAATTTCAGTCTAGATTCCCGAAAACTCGCGTTGTTACTTATGATCCTGTGTCAAGTGCTGCTATTTTGGATGCAGTGGAATTGGATTTTGGACAAAGAGTTATTCCAGATTACAGATTTGATGAAGCGGATATAATTGTGAGTTTTGGGGCAGATTTTCTGGGGACATGGATAAGTCCTGTGGAATACGCAAAACAATACATTGAAAAGCGAAAGATTAAAACGGTTAAGGGGGCTAAGATGTCTCGACATATTCAGGTTGAGAATCAAATGTCTTTAACTGGTTCTAATGCCGATAATAGAATTCTTGTTAAACCAAGTGAGCAAGGTAATGCATTGGCGTATTTGGCCAATAAGATTGTCGGAGGACTTTCTGGAGCAAAAGTCAATGAAGCAGCTAAAAATGCACTTGATAAATTAGCTAAAGAGCTTCAAGCTAAACCGGGTAAATCACTTATAGTTAGCGCAGGTAACACGACTTCTGAGCAGCGCTTGGTTAATGCAATAAATAATGCTCTTGGCAATATAGGTTCTACGGTAAAATTTAATGAAGTAAGTTATCAAAGGCAAGGGCACGAGAAAATTTGGGCTGATTTTGTCGCAGAAATGAATTTAGGTCTGATAGACGCCGTGATTTTCAATGAATGTAACCCACTTTATGAGACTCCACAGGTGGATAAAGCACTTGAAGGATTGGCTAAAGTAAAGCATAAAATATCTTTTGCTCTTGAACCGAATGAGACTACTGCAGAATGTAACCTTATTGCTCCCGTTAATCACTTCTTAGAAAGTTGGGGAGACGTGGAAGCGAAAAGAGGACATTATTCTCTAGTGCAGCCTACCATAAATCCGCTTTTTGATACAAGACAAGGTCCTTTGTCTTTATTAAAGTGGGCTGGTATTGCAAAAGATACTGACCAGCCATACTTAGAGTTCATACGAGCTCAGTGGCAAAAAGAGTTGTTTTCATCACAATCTGAATATGCCACATTTAATGGTTTTTGGGATGCAGTATTACATGATGGAATATACCATGTGGATAAAGGAGACTTAGGGGTAAGTTATTCAGGTGATTTGTCAGGAATTATGTCCGGGCTAATGCCATTAAAAGAAGATGGCCTTGAAATTAATTTTATTGAGACGGTCAATATCGGTGCAGGACAATTTGCAGACAACCCTTGGTTACAAGAAATGCCTGATCCCGTTACCCGAACTGTATGGGGGAATTATTTAGCGGTCCCTGTGTCCTTTGACGGAGTTCGTCGCT
>JAHDBE010000193.1 GCA_020630555.1 Saprospiraceae bacterium | reverse complement strand
AGTATACTTTTGTGGTGTTAAATTTGAAAGTAGACAATGAAAAATACCGATGCTTTATATCTGACTTCCGCTAAACAAGATTTAGTCGAAAAATTTGACTCTTTAGCCTTAAAGGAAAGCTTTGGAGATAGCATTGAAATGGCGGAATTAAGGCAAGTTTTGTTTGATTCATCTTACTTTCCTAATAATACGGGGATTCTTCCAGGTAGCTCGATACAATTTTGGGGACTTATAAAGAACTATCCAATTACTAAACAAGATGTGGCGCACCTTAATAGAGAAGCGATTTTTAAAAAGTATGAGATTCATGATTTTTGGAATCGCTTGTTTTACGGCCAGTATATAAAAGTATATAAGGATCGGGCTGGTGCTCTCAAATTTGTTATTGGTAATATGGCTTGGGCATTTATTATATCCATCATATTCATGGCTTTTGTGCATTTCATACTCTACATAAGACATAGACGGTATTACGTCGAGCATGTGGTCTTTTTAATGCATTTCTACAGTTTCGTGTTTCTAATATTTATGATTTTCGGAGGTTTTAATTTCGAAAACACCGATAAAACACAGTTAGGAATCCAGCCTATTTCTATGCTCATTATGACTCTTTACTTCCTAGTAGGATTAAAACGGTTCTATCAGCAATCTTGGTTTAAAACATGTATTAAGGCTTTGCTAATCTTCATTAACTTTTTCTGCATCACCTTATTCATAGTCTTTGTAATTTCTCTCATTAGTTTGTCCCTCTTTTAATTTATTGTCTTTTAGTGATTTATCAATATATTTAATGCTGAAAATCAAATACTTAGCGTTTGAAGATCGAAAAAGAACTTACAAAATTGTATTACTCGATCGGAGAAGTGGCGGATATGTTTGATGTGAGTAAATCTCTGATTCGGTATTGGGAAACAGAATTTACTGTTTTACGACCTCGTAAAAGCAGGAAAGGAGATCGTTTATTTACGGTAAAAGACATCCGTATTTTAGAAAAAATCTATACGCTTGTTAAAGAAAGAGGGTTCACCTTAGAAGGGGCCAGAAAAGAATTAAAAGCGACTAAAGTCCAGCAGCCATTACTATCAAATGACCAGATAGACAAACTTTTAGAACTGAGAAAGAGACTTAAAAACTTAAGGGATAGCCTATGATTATTTCCAGTTTAAAAGGTTTTCTCTTTGGGAACAAATTCTAAAATCTTCTTCGTCATTTGATGCAATAACGATGGTGCGATTAAAGGCGTACTTATTTAAAAATTTATGAAACCATACTTTACCATCATCATCTAAAAATGATGTCGGTTCGTCAAGAACTAACAAATCTGAGTTAGAGAGTATGGCTAATCCTAGTTTAACTCTGTGAGACATTCCTGAGGAATAATATTGTATTCTTTGCGAAGGATCAAAGTCAAACTCTAATTCTCTTTGAAATCCCTTAACATCAAGTGGTGAATAGAACGCTTTGTGATTTTGATGAAATTTTAAATGTTCTTCCAAAGAAAACTCATCGATTAAGCCAACATAAGGAGCGGCTAAACTTAAATGACGAAAAACAAACTCTCTTTCAACGGAACTGTTGTCTAAGAAATACTCTACCGATCCATGACTTGGGGAGAGATACCCCATAATTATCTTAAGAAAAGTAGACTTACCACTACCATTGGGGCCTTGAATTCCAATTCTTGAACCCGAGTTGATTTCGAGATTTATCGATTTAAATACATAATCATAAAGAAATCGCTTTGCAATATCTCGACACTGTACCTTCATATTAGTTGGTTCGAAAACCTCGCATTACGCCTCTATCTGCAGCAGCAATAAAATTCAATATTTTTTCTCTCTCAGGTGAAGCAGTGATCGTCGCTTCAATCAATTCGATGGCTTGACGTGTATTATGCCCTTTAACAAATAATATTCTATAAATGTCTTGAATGTGGTTAATCTGTTTATTCGAAAATCCTCGGCGACGTAAACCAATAGAGTTGACGCCTACATAAGAGAGAGGCTCTCTTGCAGCTTTTACAAAAGGTGGCACATCTTTTCGTACTAAAGACCCACCTCCTATCATGGAAAAATCTCCAATTTTTACAAATTGATGGACCGCAGACATGCCTCCCAATACGCAATATTTACCTACTTCGATGTGTCCGGCTAAATTGACATTATTCGCTAGAATACTATGTTTTCCTATAATACAATCATGAGCGACGTGGACATAAGCCATTAATAAGCAATTGTCCTTTATTTCCGTCGCATAATTGGCTTTCGTTCCTCGATTTATCGTACAGTATTCACGAATGACTACATTATTACCGATGTTAAGTATGGATTGTTCGTCCTCAAATTTTAAATCTTGTGGAATAGCACCTAAAATGGCCCCAGGGAAAATTTTACAATTACTCCCAATTCGTGTACCATTAAAAATGGTCACATTTGGCCCAATCCATGTACCCTCTCCTATTTCTACATCCTTTTCTATATTGACAAAAGGACCTATTTGAACCTTATTGCCAATTTTCGCGTCTGGGTGAATATTCTGCACTATATTATTATCCATTATCTCTTTTTATTATTTGAGCCGTAAGCTCTCCTTCCGAAACTACTCTATCTCCAACGTATACTGTACCCTGCATGTGACAAATGCCTCGTCGTATTGGAGAAAGCAACTCCATTTTTAGCATTAATATATCTCCGGGTACGACTTTATATTTAAACTTGACATTTTCCATTTTCAAAAAATAGGTATCCCATTTTGAGGGTTCTTCTACTGTCGACAAGGCTAAAATTCCACCGGTTTGGGCAAGCGCCTCCATTTGTAAAACGCCAGGCATAACAGGATTTCCAGGAAAATGTCCGTTAAAAAATTCTTCATTTCCTGTCACTGCTTTCAGCCCAACAACTCGAGTATCTGTAAGTTCCATGATTCGATCTATCATTAAAAATGGATATCGATGTGGAAGCATTCCTTTAATGTCCTCTATTTCCATAATAGGTTTATGGTCTTTAGAGAAATAAGGCATTCCTTTAAGTTTCCTTTGTTTTAGATAGGCTTGCTTTAATAATTTGGCAAATTCTACATTGGCTGTATGCCCGGGCTTGTTAGCTATTATTCGGCCCTTTATTGGTCTTCCTATAAGCGCTAAATCACCAATTACATCTAGTAGTTTATGTCGAGCTGGTTCGTTTAAAAACCTCAAATTAGAATGATTCACAATGCCTTTTTCGATTTTCACTTCTTCTTTTCCAAGAAGCTTAGTGAGGCTTTTAATTTCATCTTCCGACAATAATTTATCAGCTATAACGACGGCATTTTCGAGATCGCCACCTTTAATTAATCCGGCTTTCGCCAATGCTTCCAATTCGTGTACGAATACAAAAGTTCGCGCTCCTGCGACCTGATCTACATAATCTTCCATCGATTTTAATCTGGCATACTGAGCCCCAATAGTCTCAGAACCAAAATCAATCATCGAGGTTATTTCAAAATCATCCGAAGGTAGAGCGATTAACTCAGTGCCCGTTTCTTCATTATAGTATCTAATAGGATCGTGAATCACAAAATACTCCCTTTCGATATCCTTTTCAACGACACCTGCCTCTTTAAGTAATCTTACAAATGGCATTGAACTCCCATCTGCAATGGGCATTTCAGAACCATTCACTTCAATAACCACATCATCAATTCCTAAACCCATTAACGCAGACATGACATGCTCTATCGTGGATAAAGTATGCTCCCCAGATTTAATGGTTGTTCCTCTTGTTGTTGAAACAACTTTATTTACATCCGGAATAAATTCGACAGGATTTTCTAAATCTGTTCTTACAAATCGAATTCCGTTATCTCCAGGTTTAAACGTTAGGGTTACGGATTGTCCAGAATGCAATCCTACACCAGAAATGGAAACTGCTTTTGCAATAGTATGTTTATTCATGATCGCCTTTGGATAGTTCAGCTTTTAATTTTTCTACGGTCTTTTCTAAATCACGCAATTTTTTTGCCAGTTCCGGTAGATTTTTAAACTGAGCATACGATCGTAGATATGAGTTGTAGTTTAATGCTGGTGTTCCATACAGTCGACTGTTTTCCTCAAGATGGTTTCCTGCGACACCACTTTGTGCCTGAATTTGCATCCCATCGGCGATCGTCTGATGCCCACTAAATCCAGCCTGTCCTCCGACCATGACACGCTTACCTATTTTTGTACTTCCAGCAATTCCTGCTAGAGCTGCCACAGCGGTATCTTCTCCTATTTCCACGTTGTGAGCCACTTGAATCAAATTATCCAACTTTACTCCTCTTCTAATAATAGTGGATCCCATCACCGCACGATCAATAACGGTATTACTACCGATTTCGACATCCGACTCGATGATGACATTTCCTATTTGAGCTATTTTATCATAACTGCCGTCCGCATTTCTTGAAAATCCAAAACCATCACTCCCTAAGACCGCATTTGCGTGAATTATGCAATTATCCCCTATGCACGTGTCACTGTATATTCTGACTCCAGGATAAATAATCGAGTTCTTACCAATTGTCACATTTTCGCCTATGTAAATGTTTGAAAACAACTTTGTATTCTCACCGATCTTGGAATCCTTTAAAACAGTGCAAAAAGGACCTACAATAACTCCATCATCTAGGATTACACTTTCGTGAATGTAATTCAATGTTTGATCACCAGAAGGAATATCAGAATTGTTATTTCCGAATTTTGACAATAGAACCCCCAGAGCACTTTTAACATCTTGAACTCGAATTAAGGTGCATGACACTTCTCTTGAAGGAGTAAATTCATGCGAGACGAGAAGTGCCGTGGCTTTCGTCGAATACGCAAATTCTTCGTATTTCGGATTAGCTAAGAAACTTATGGCACCATGATTCGCTTCTTCAATTTTTGCAGGATGGGTAATGATGGCTTCTTCATTACCATCTACTACGCCGTTTACAATAAGGGCTAATTCTCTGGCTGTCACTTGCATGGCGACAAAGATATATATTCAGGCTCATTTCCATGAGAATGACACTTTACAGATATAATAGCTGTCATCAGTTGTTATCTTCGTATCGAAATTCAGTTTATGCTTAAAATAGGAACTCGAGGAAGCAAATTAGCATTGTGGCAAGCACATTACTTCCAAGACAAATTAAAATCAATCGGGGTTAATACCGAGATCGTGGTTATCAAAACCAAAGGAGATAAAATTCAAAATTTATCTTTTGATAAAATTGAAGGTAAGGGTTTCTTTACCAAAGAATTAGAAGATGCACTTCTCGAAAACACCATTGACCTAGCTATTCATTCCTTAAAAGATTTACCGACACAACATCTTAATGGATTAGTCTTAGCGTCGCTTTCTTACCGAGAAGACCCCGCTGATGTTTTGCTCCTAAAAAACGATTCGGTCGATGATGGTTTAGATTTTAAATTTAAATCTAACGCAAAAATCGGCACATCCTCCGCCAGAAGAAAATCCCAACTTATGAGTTTTAGAAAGGACGTTATATTGGAAGATATTCGAGGGAATGTCCCTACTCGAATTAACAAATTGCGCGA
>JAHDBE010000192.1 GCA_020630555.1 Saprospiraceae bacterium | reverse complement strand
AACATGGGAAAATACATCAACAGCCCAACCTGGGACGCGCAACCTTCCCTAACTGTAGATGGTAAAACCTTATACTTTTCAAGTAAAAGAAAAGGAGGATATGGTGGAACCGATATTTATGTAACTCGAAGAAACCTCAAAGGTCAATGGTCTAAACCTGAAAATTTAGGCCCAACTGTCAATACGAAGAATGACGAAGAATCACCGTTTATACATGCGGACGGACAAACCTTATATTTCATGAGTAAAGGTCATGTCGGCATGGGAGATTTTGATTTATTCTTTACACATTTAGATCCTGTCTCAGAAGAGTGGAGTGAACCTAAAAATCTAGGTTATCCAATAAACTCCGAAAAAAATGAAGGGGCCCTAACTGTAAGTCCTGATGGGCACACAGCCTACTTTACTTCGGCTCAAGGAAGCGATACCCTTTACGAAAGAGAGAATTTAGACATCTTCACATTCCAACTTCCCGAATTTGCCAGAGCGACTCCCGTCACCTATGTCAAGGCTAAAATCAAAGATGCCGATACTAATGAACCCATATTGGCTCAATTTAAAATTGTAGATAATAAAACGAATAGGATCTTACACGATGTCAATAAAGATGTTAAAGGGTTTTTTCTCAGCTTACCTGTAGGGACTTCGTATTCATTGAATATCAATAAAGAAGGTTATAATTTTTATTCCGAATCCTTCAATCTGGATACTGTCAGAAGCTTGAGCGAACCTTACGAAATGGAAGTTCTTCTACAACCACTTAAAGAGGAAGTAGAGGTAATGAAGCAAGAACCTAAAGCAGTTGTCCTTAAAAACATATTTTTCGAAACTGGTTCTGCAGAACTCCTTGAAAGCTCTATACCTGAAATTCAAGCGTTGAGCGACTTTTTAAAATCTAATGATGTGAAAATTCGAATTCAAGGTCATACAGATGATGTTGGTTCAGAAAGTGACAATTTAAAATTGTCTGAAGAAAGAGCCAAATCCGTCTACAACGCTCTTGTTAATCATGGCACCGTTAGTTCCAGAATTAGTTACATAGGTTTTGGCGAAAGCCAACCCATCACAGAAAATGATACAGAGGAAGGTCGTGCAAAAAATAGACGAACTGAGTTTATCATCCTCTCTCAATAATCTAAAAACTTATCTTTGCGCCTCGTATGGCGAGACGTAAAAAAACCATAGAAAATGTGACCATAACAGGAATTGCTGACAAAGGCAAATCCGTAGGTCGAGACGCCAATGGCAAGGTCTATTTTGTGGATGGTGCAGTCCCCGGAGATGTTATTGACGTTTTAGTTCTTAGAAAGAAAAAAGGGGTCGATCACGGGATCGCTAAAACCATTCATAAACTTTCTGACAAACGTATCGATCCAGTATGTCAACACTTTAGCGTATGTGGTGGGTGTAAATGGCAAAACCTAGAATATGCCGAACAACTCAAACACAAATTCCAAAACGTTAAGGATGCCATGCGAAGAATCGGAGGTCTAAGTGAAGAACTTGTACAACCCATTATCGGCGCTGACCCGGTATATCACTATAGAAACAAGCTAGAGTATAGTTTCTCAAGTAAAAGATGGTTAACTGATGATGAAATCCGATCGGACGAAAACATTGATCAGTCTCCAGCACTTGGATTTCATGCCCCAGGTACATATGATAAAGTCGTAGACATTCAGAAGTGTCATTTACAAGAAGACTTATCCGATGATATCAGAAATGAAATTCGTGATTTCGCTTTCGCGAATGAATACAGTTTCTACGACTTTAGAAAACACGAAGGAGATCTAAGAAATATAATCGTTAGAAATTCGACCTTAGATCAATGGATGGTGACAATCTCATTTGGAACCAATGATCTTGATCGTATTGAAGCCCTTTGTCAACATGTTTGTGATACTTTCCCACAAATCACCTCCCTACTTTATGTAGTGAATCAAAAACTTAATGACACCATATTGGATCTAGATGTGGTTCCATTTCATGGTCCAGGATGCATGGAGGAAGTTCTTGGTGATGTCAAGTTTCAGATCGGACCGAAATCATTTTTTCAAACGAATTCTCATCAAGCCAAAATTCTATATGATAAGGCCGTAGAAATGGCCCAACTAAATGGTGATGAATTGGTTTATGATTTATATTCTGGGATTGGAAGTATTGGGCTTTATCTAGCCAAATATTGTAAAATGGTCGTCGGAATCGAAACTGTCGAAGCGGCGGTTAAAGATGCCGAGGTGAATAGACAAATCAACGACATCCACAATGCCGCTTTTTTAGTTGGTGATGTCAAAGATTTATTGAACGATACTTTTGTGAGTACATATGGTAGTCCTGATGTTATCATGACCGATCCTCCTAGAGCAGGTATGCATAAAGATGTGGTCAACACTTTACTACAAATTAAAACGGAAAAAATCGTTTACATAAGTTGTAATCCAGCAACCCAAGCAAGAGATTTATCTCTTCTTAGCGATGCTTATGAAGTGATACAAATGCAACCTGTAGATATGTTTCCACATACAAGTCATATTGAAAATATAGCCGTATTAAAATTAAAGTCACATGGATAAGACCGAGTTATACGTCGCTTTAGAAGACGAAATCAAAGGATATAAAAAAGTGATGAGTGATGCTTCTGATATTATTAGAAATAAAGACGTAAGTGACTTCCCTATTTTTGCTATGCACCAACAAGAGTTGGAGATAGGAATACCTATAGCAGAAAAAGGAAAAGTACAAGGCAATTGGAACGTTCATGCATCAACACTAGAAGAGTTTGTTTCCAAACAAATCATCAAGCCAGATAACATTGAAAAATTCAAAGAGAATTTTAAAGAACCTGGAGATCATTTATGTGTTTTTGTATTGAGCGAACTCGGAGCACAGTTTATTTTCGTCCCCCGAAAGAGCTAATTGTATATTTACAACTAGAGTACACAAATCTTGAGTAACGAACAGCAAAATAAAGAAGAGGAAATTCTCGATTCGATTAAAACAAGTCGAATCGTATTGCCCATTATTATCGGTTTAGGGGTCGTTTTTTGGTTGATGTACAATCAACTTGATCCCAAATTATTTAAGGAGATCCCATGGAATGGAACCGCTTTTTTCTGGATAGGATTAGCGATTCTTACCTACGTCGTCAGACATATGCTTTATGCCTGGAGATTGAGAATCTTGACTGATGATCTTTTCAGTTGGGGAAAAAGCACCGAGCTTATTTTTATTTGGGAATTTTCTTCAGCCGTCTCACCGACGAGTATTGGTGGTGCAGCCGTTGCTTTATTCTTACTGGCACAAGAAAAATTAAGTACAGCCAAGACGGTATCGGTAGTATTCTACACCATGGTGATAGACACTCTATTCTTTTTGATAAGTCTGCCACTGATTTATTTCATTTTTGGTCCACTTGTATTGAGACCAGATGCCCAGAGTTTTTCTGATTTAGGTGGTTATGGTGTGACATACTTTAGTGTCATCGCTTTCATGATCTTTTATGGTGGTTTATTTGCTTATGGTCTGTTCGCAAGACCCGATCATTTCAGACGTTTCTTTTTGTGGCTGTCTAATCGTAAAATATTAAAGCGATTCTCTTCTAACCTTAAGCAAACTGCTGAAGATGTAGTAACGACTTCCGTCGAAATTCGAAAAAAATCTTGGTCTTGGCATTTAAAAGCGATGACGGCGACTGCGGGCGCATGGATTACTCGATTTATGGCCATCAATTTTATAATCATTGCTATTGTGGCATCAACGCCTAGAGATTTATGGACGCAGGGTTTATTATACGGACGAAGTAAAGCCATGCATACTATCACTCAATTTAGTCCCACGCCAGGAGGAAGTGGCATAAGTGAATATTTATTTGGAGGATTTTTTAGCGATTATATTCCTGTAGGAATCGCGATAGTGGTCGCTTTAGTTTGGCGCTTAATTACCTACTATCCTTATCTTATTGCAGGTGCCATTGTTATTCCTAACTGGATTAAAAATGTTTTAATTCGAAGAAGGCAAGAGGGTCGTACGAATAATTGATGTAATTCGTTTTAACATCAATGAAGGATTTTCAAATAACACTATTTACTTTTTTAGCTTTCTTCTTGATTCTATCTTGCTCTAAAGAGGAGGTCAAAGATTTAGATCTCGATGTACCTGATTGCCTTACTGTTGTAGTTATTGACTCCATTCATGTGGAGAAACTAAAAACTATTAAAACTAAATTTCTTTTTGAAGATCAAGTATATTGGTTGAACACAGATCAACGCCATTCTGATGGTCCTGAATATATTGTTAATTCTAATTGCGATACCATTTGTTATCATTGCGGAGAATGTGTAATTCCAGATTGTAGTTTGTATTTAGGTGAATCCAATTGGACTACGATTTGGTCAAAGTAAACGATTATGAAACAGTATCTCGCTAATATGGCCATTGTTGTAGACGACTATGACAAAGCCATTAAATTCTACACTAAAGTTTTACATTTTGATTTAATAGAGGATACTACATTAAGTCCTGATAAAAGGTGGGTTCGCGTGCGACCTAAAGGTTCAGATGGAGCTTGCTTGCTTTTGGCTAAAGCCAAAGATGAACATCAAAAAAAGTACATAGGTGATCAAGCTGGGGGTCGTGTGTTTTTGTTTTTACATACGGACAATTTTGATCGCGATCATCAAAACCTATTGGAGAACAACATCGAAATCATTCGACAACCTTCGGTGCATGAGTATGGGAAAGTCCTGGTGTTTAAAGATATCTATGGCAACTTGTGGGATCTTATTGAACCTGTTAATTAACCATTCGTCCTACCGGATATCTTAAATACGTGGGTTCGAAATATGGAGAGCGTTCATAAATAAAACGTAATTGTGCACGCGCATTTCCTGCAAAATCTTCGTCTTCTTTTTTCTTTGTATCAAAGGCTTCTCGCAATGTTTTATCCTTCTTTAAAAGATCCGCAGCAAGATCCTCGAAGACATACGATGAGAAATATTCCTTCTGCATCAAAATACCATCAAAGAAATTCCAAGCGAAATAACTATCGGGAGCAGTAGGCTCTAGAGTTTGTACGATGTACGCATCTTTCTCTTGTCCAGTGTACAAAATGACATCCCCTTTCCTCGCTTTCACTCTAAAACTTTCTGTTCTCGTTTTTACTCCCGAATGTAAGAAGTGACCCTCATATGGAGATTTAGGCGAATCATAATCTTCGATATAATAAAATTCGAGGGTCATTGTAGAGTCTGATTCTAACGTTTCTATATATACCCCATTCCACTGTAAACGCTCAATGACTTTGGCATAAGCCTGAGGAATTACATAAGCTTTTGGCTTCTGTATCGAGTTAGTCGCCTTATAACTGTTGTAAAAAGGAATCTCTTTTTCATAGGGTTTTGTGCGATCATAATAAAGGCGTGATTGTCCCGTAACTTCGCTGGCTTTGTATTGAGCTTCATAACCTTTGAAAGTAGTCTTCTCTACGCGATCATAATCAGAGGCCCAATTTAAGTCCACTGTTTTAGTGTCTTTTAAGTTTTGAACATGAGTATTTCGCGCGTCTAGCAGTTCGGTCATATTTGAGGATATATGT
>JAHDBE010000191.1 GCA_020630555.1 Saprospiraceae bacterium | reverse complement strand
CCCTGTTACCAGGATGAAAACCTGGCGTCCTAACCCCTAGACGAACGGGCCGTTTTGCGCTTTTCTTCAAAAGCAAGGCAAAAATAATATCTTATTTTATTTTCCAAAAAAAATCACCTCTAACTTTATCAGTATTATGATTTATTTCGTTTGAATACTGGATAAGTTTTTGTGATATAGTTAGTTATGAAAAGAAATATTTTTTTGATTCATTGTTTATTCTTCGTCTTTGGGTTTAGCTCGAATGCACAGTTATCCAGTTCAAAAGGTATGGGAGGGGTCCCGAATCTTCTTATCCAGTCCAATTTGGATACAATTTTTGAAAATATGGAAGCGGTTCGTATTCCTGATATTTCTATTCAAAAGGAATTGGAAATGGATTTAAACTCTGAATCTTATAGATTCGCAACTTCCGCAGACTTATTCATTGACTTTAAGTCAAAAGCAAAAAAGCATAAGTATCCTGATGGCTCTCAATTATTTGTAATAAAGCTCGATCAAAAAATGCATAGGGGAGTGGCAATAAGGTGTTCGAATGTAAGTCTTCCCAAAGGAGCGAGGTTGTTTATCATTGACGAAAGTCAAAAGAACTATCTAGGCGCCTATAGCTCTTCTCATGTATCTAAAAACAGACGATTCATAACGGATTACTTGCCATCTAAATCTTTATATGTTGAGCTTTATTTGCCCGCGGGATCTATGGACGATTTTAATCTGATAATCGATAAAGCTTATGTTGTTTATCGGGAAGACGACATTGAGTATGTATCCATGGAAACAGGTTTTGGTACTTCTTATATCTGTCATATTAATTCGATTTGTCCACCAAGTCTAGATTACGGAGATACACAAAACGCTGTGGTAAGAATAGCGACAGTCTTTGAGGAAGGAGCTGGGTGGTGTACAGGTTCTTTGTTAAATAATACGGCACAGGATCAAAGGCCTTTTATGTTAACAGCTTATCATTGTCAGGATGGATTTACCCCCTTGTACGATATGTGGCGTTTTGATTTCAAATTTGCTTTCGATACATGCGAGGATCAAGCCGATAATCCAGGCTTTTGTTTTATGACAGGATGTTACTTACGGGCCGGATGGCAGGATTCAGATTTTCTGTTAATTGAGTTGGATAATTTTGTACCTCCTGCAGCAAATGCTGTGATGAATGGTTGGAATAATTCCAATTCTTATACTCCGGATAGTGTCATATTGTTTTCGCATCCTTCTGGGGATGTAAAATCCTTGGCTATCGATGAGGATCCCATCATAATACACCCGAATACAATTCACTGGAATAATGGGGTTAATACACCTCCCAATCATCACTATAAAACCGTTCTAGATGTCGGTGGCCAACAACCAGGCTGGAGGGCCTTTACTTGACCTGAATGGTCATGTAATAGGACAATTGCATGGTGGCGGGTCTAATGACACTAGCTGTACTCAGCAAATCGCATATTTCGGTCGACTTCATATTTCTTGGTCAAGTGGTGTCGATTCCACGGATCGCTTAAAAGAATGGTTAGATCCCATTAACTCTGGTGTTAGCACTTTAAACGGTTTGGATATTTCAGGATCAGCTTATTTTATTGAAGGACATATCCAGATGCCCACGAGTGCAGCCATACCCAATGTAGAAATCCATGTGAGTGGTGATATTAATGATGTGTATTACAGTGACGCGGATGGGAACTTTAGTATTGGTCCTTTGTCGAATGACCAGAAAGTGGATCTCGAGTTTGTAAAAAATACAAACATTCGAAATGGTTTGTCTGCAATTGATCTTTCATTAATTCAAAAGCATGTAAGTCTGTTAAATATGTTTATGGACCCATATAAGATATCTGCGGCTGACGTCAACTCGTCAGGAAGTCCATCGGCTCTAGATCTTAGTATAATCCAAAAAGTAATATTGCTTCTGCAGGCGGATTTCCCAAATACAGAATCCTGGGGATTTGAACCCAAAATGATATCCGTAGAGGCAAACCCTGGAGATTTACAAGTAGTGGGCTATAAGTATGGAGATGTCAATTACACGGCGGACCCCAGTCAATAAAAAAGGGTTTGACACGTATGCCAAACCCTTGATCAATATATAGAGGGGTGTTAATTTATTACGAGCTTCTGAGTTCCCTTCCCTTCAGAATCCGTTACGCTTAACAGGTAAATTCCAGGTGTCAAATTTTTTACTTGAATTAAATTATTAACCAAGTTATTTGTCATGAGCACTTTTCCATTGAGATTACTGATTTCGTAAGAAGTATCTCCGATAAAATTTCCTTTAACCATTATCTCGTCTTGTGCTGGGTTTGGCGAAATGGTATATTCTAAAGAGATTATATCCTGTGAAGAACTAGTTTCGCCCTCGCTAATTAAAAACGCATCTACACCGCCTTCGACTAAGTGTCCTGGATCTGAATCTTCCGCAATAAACTCTATGGTCATGTTTTCTGTGATGGTAATTAAACCTGCAAGATTAATTTCACTTCTTTGTCGCCATGAATCGTTAGATTCTGTGATATTTTCGATTTCAACGGTGGTTAATCCATTCGATACACGAACACTCAAGTAGTCATTTGGAGCCGAGCCTTGTCCTCCATCATTAAAGAACCACAGATTGTATTCTACGACAGGGTTGTTATACCAGGTCAAATCCATAATTGGTGAGCGTAATAATACGTATCCATCATCAACATCGTCTGCTCCTGCCTGTCCAACGTCGGCGTTACCTGTAATAAAGCATTGATCTCCTAAATCTCCATCCAAATCTGCATTCACATTAGAAAAGCCTCCTTGGAAATTTGTAGGAATAGGAACATCTCTAACCCAATTTCCAAAAAAGCTAGTGAATTCCGTTTGCCATTTGAAATCAAAAACAAAATCATCTTGATATCCGGGATCTATGAGTATTTCCAAACTGCCGTCGGCTTGAATCGAATAGTCTTCTATGACTTTATGTAAATATCCCCAAGCCCCTATATAAATGTCATATGTGCCTTGTACATAGTTTGTTGTAAAATTTCCGTCCGCATTTGTTGTGTTTGATACATTTAATCCTTCATTAAAAAAAATGACCTGTGCACCTTGGACAGCAGAGTTGTCAAGGCTACTTTTAACATCCACTGAGACCGCATAAGTTTGAAGCGGACACATCTCGACATCTAAGATTGTCAGTTCACCATTTGCTATCGTAGCTGTTGCAGATGTGCTCAAATATTCCGGATGAGAAAAAGTTACTTCGAAATTTCCGGGTGTCACCTGACCTGTGGCATAGAAACCCATGGGGTCGCTTTCATCAAAATTTAAATCTTGTGATTGTATTTGTACTTCAACACCATTTATAGGATCTCCTGTGTCACAATCTCTAATTGTACCTTCTAACCAGCACGCCCTAGGATAATTTGCCTCGAAAACATATAATCCTGTTTGCATATCACTGGCAAGAATATATCCTGATTCTAGAAAAGGATACGCACCCCAGCAACCTGAGAACCCTGTATTATTTCCTTCATATGTGTCATAAGAAGCCACTTTTACTAGGTTGTGAGGTCTTTGAGCATCTATGACTATTATTCCGTCTGTGTACCATGAGGTAACGAGATAACCATCAAGGTAATGTGTATTGTGCGGAATAACGTCCTGACCTACAGTCTCTAAAGGTCTATAGCTATCCAGATATTTTATATTATCCGGGTCTGATATGTCATATGAATCTACAAAGGCATCGGCAAGTTCGTCTGTTGTAAACAAGTAATTCCCGTCATCCGATAGCCACGCATTATGTGTAAAAATCGAAGAAGTTGTTTCTCTACCTAAAAGTTTAATATCCGATTTGTCTGATACATCATACATGCTAAACTGGCCAGCATATATTTCCGAAGTATACATTGTATCCCCGCGTGCATAGACATCATGGGCATATCGGTCGAAGAATACCCCTAATTGAATAGGTTCTTCGGGATTAGTGTCAACGTCTAATAAAACGACGCCTCCATTTTGTTGAGAATTACATCCAGCCAGGTAACATACTCCGTTTTCATCAATGTATAAATTATGACATTTCCGAAGTAGCTCAAGTTCGTTACTGGTGATCATGAGGTCGGGCTTCCAAAAGTTAAATGTTATGTTTTCAGGGGCATCAGTCATGTTTATAATTAGCAAACCATCTGTCCCAACATCTGTCGTTACGTAAATATGATTTTTCCAACTCTTCATGTCTCTCCATGTTGATCCTTCACCTGGGATTTCTATTCGAAGTTGAGGATTCATAGGGTCTTCCAGCGAGAATATTGAGGTCTTTGTAAAGGAACCAACAACGGCATATTCGATACCATTTGAATCTTTATATCCCCATACATCATTTCCTTGTTCTCCAACCGAAACATTAGAAACAAGTTCTAGATTAAGTTTCTCTTGTGCATTAAATAAAAATGGGGTTAATAAAAAGATAGATAGTATTAAATTCTTCATAGGTGTGTGTAAATGTGTCAAATTAATTCGTGCAAAAATAAAAATAAACTTTGCCTGATTAGATGGATGAGCTTATCCCAGCAGACAGTTAAGGTGATTTTATTATCATCGTTGTTAATCTAGATATGCAAATGTGTGTGTCATTTTCGTCGTAGATGTTGATTTCCCATACATGTAATGTTCGACCTATTTTTATAGGTTTTAATATTCCTCTTACTATTCCCGCTTTCGCGGAATTCAAATGGTTGGCGTTAATTTCGACGCCTACAACTTTATTTTTTCCTGGATCACCTGCGACAAGCTGAGATCCGACACTTCCAAGTGTTTCAGCTAGAACACAGCTGGCTCCACCATGCAGTAATCCCATGGGTTGCTGTGTTCTATGATCTACTGGCATGGTTCCTTCTAAAAAATCTTCTCCAATTTTTGTGAACTCAATTCCCAAATGCTTTGTCATATTTGTGTTCAGAAGAGATTGAAGAAATTCAATTTTGATTTCAGGTAAAAAAAGCATGTTGTGCTAGTTTAAAATAGACAAATGAAGATATACCATAATCCAAGATGCCGTAAAAGTCGAGAAACTCTTGAGCTTATTAAAGAACATGGCATTGATCCGGATGTTGTTCTCTACATGGATAACCCCATGAAACAAAAAGAGTTGAAAGATATTCTAAATAAATTGAATGTTAGAGCTGAAGACTTAGTGAGGACAGGGGAAAAATTATATAAAGAAGAATACAAGGGTAAAATACTTAAAGAGAATGAGTGGGTTAAAGTATTGATTGAAAATCCAAAGTTAATGGAAAGACCTATTGTTGTTAAAGGAGATAAAGCCATTATTGGAAGACCTCCGGAAAACGTCATGGTGCTGTTTTGATGGATTGGAAGTATTTAGAGTCGGGATAAGGAAAGGATCTCTGATAGTTTTTTTAACGACTGTATTCAAATTCATTTCTTTCTGGATTATATTCCACATCTATTAATTCGAAATTTCTTCCTGTTATACCATCAATAGCTGGGGCTAATTTCCCATAAACTAATTTTATCTCGTTTGTTTGCCAATTGTACTCGTAAATTGAGCTGTGTTCCAATCCTTCATTTGCTTCAAAATTTGTGAAGAATGCCAATTTCTTTTCTTCTAACATTAT
>JAHDBE010000190.1 GCA_020630555.1 Saprospiraceae bacterium | reverse complement strand
AAATACACGTACAACTTAAATTACAAATAACATGCGCCACACAATCAAATTGATAATAACAACCGTTTTGGTTTCCTATGGTACTTGGCTCGGAGGCCAAAGTATTAGCGATACACTAAAAGATGAAAACTTCGAATTGATCGATAACTTTCGAGAACTCGATAAAACTGAAGAGGAATCGACCATTTCGACAATCAAAGTATTAACTAAATACACTGATCAAGGCATGGCCATCAGATGGGCACCGACAAACCCATTAATATGGCAAGACGGTTTATCGCGAGGATACATTGTCGAGAAAGTAACTTTTAATAAAGTAGATTCAAATTATGTATGGACAAGTTTATCGGCGGAACCTATTAAACCTTGGCCAATTGAAGAATGGAAAACCATTGTCAATGATGATTCTCCATATTGTGCAGCGGCGGCGATGTGTATTTACGGAACCAATCAAGAAACAGGATTCATAAATCAATTTCGAGATCAGCAGAATAAATTTGGGTTCAACTTATTCTCCGCTGACATGGACAGGAAAGCGGCTGAAGCCTCAGGACTCTTTATTCTTGATCAAAATGTCGACACTACAGACTTAATGATGTACTCTGTAAGACTAGCAGGTTCTCCTTTATCCAATTGCACGGATACAGTGTATCAATTTGCCTCCACAAGCAATCAATACATTAAGGTTAAACTTGAAGCGCAAAGCGGAGAAGAACATGTTCTTCTAAACTGGAAAACTCCGCGACAAGCCCTTACACCATCTGCCTATCACATCGAAAGATCAGAAGACGGAAACAATTTTATCAAAGTAACCGACCGTCCTTTTTTGCCGGTAACTACGAATGTCCAAGAGAATGAAAACAAAATCAATTTTACAGATTCTCTAGCAATAATCAATCAGGAATTCTATTATCGAATCATTGGCATAGATGCATTTTCTGAGAAATTTGTCTACAGCGACACTATTACATCCAAAGCCTTTGCAAAAAAAACACTTAAACCTATACAAGAAGTATGGACACAAGAATCTGAAAATTTAGTTACTGTTGAGTGGAAACTAAATATTGATTTAGACGACACTGAAGGATTCTATGTCTTAAGATCAACAGATAGCCAACAAGGATTCGAAAGAATAAGCGGACTACTTGATAGAAACGCAAGCCGCTACATTGACGAAAGTCCAGATCCAATAAAAACAAATTTTTACAAAATTGAATCCGTCGATAAAAATGGAAACGGTATCAGTTCCATTCATGCTTTCGCAATCACAAAAGACAATGTAGCACCTCACCCACCGGAAAATTTACAATACTTTATTGAGGACAATGGCAGCTTGCTTATTAAATGGGACGATCCAGAAGAAAAAGATATTAGAGGATATTTAATACACTATTCTAATACCGATGAAGGCCCATTTACAGTAGTACCCGGTGGTTTATTATCGAGTGCGCATTTTGTGGATTCACTAAACTTAAAAACCCTAACAGAGGATATGTACTTTTATGTGGTTGCTGTGGACTACAGCTATAATGCGAGCGAAACATCTCAAGTTTTACGAGTAAAAAAGCCAGATTTAATCCCACCAAGTCCAAGCATTTTTACACGATACACGAGTGATAACAAGCTCGTAAAAATCCAATGGAAAAAGAGTCAGAGTCTTGATCTCCAAAGAGTAATACTCGAACGGAAGACAAATAATTCTGAGTGGATTCTAATGGAAGATTTTGATGAAAACCAAGAAGTATTTGTGGATTCGACTCAAGTACCGAATGTTGAATACATCTATAGATTAGCGAGCCTAGATGACGATGGCAATGTCAGCTACTCTCCGCAAAGGATTCGAGTTACTGTATCGGATGGTTTTTTTATCTCTGGTATTTCAAATATGGAAATCAAAGATCAAGATGAAAACCTCATGTTGACTTGGGACATTAACCAGGAGATTCATCATTCATTTAAAATTTATAAGATGAATACAAAAGGTGAATTCATTTATACTCAAAAGACTAGCAATAACTTTTTCAAACCCATTGAAAATACGACTTACGCGATTAAAGCCATAGGTTTTGATGGACGTGAGTCAAGACTATCTAAGCCATTTGTATTTGGTAATTAGAATAGTTGGAGCACACTTTCTTTCCTGGAACTCTAAACTACGAATGGGCGCATTTCCGTAATTGTGAGATACTGATTGAAAGAGGCTCCTTTTCTTCTTGTTAAATAAGTGATACATTGCGCCCATCATGCGTAATAAGTTCTTGACACATCTTATCCTGATTTTACTCCTGTGTTCTTTTAATGGACAGAGTCAAGATTTTGATGTCGAAAAGATTGTGATAAATGAGGGACGCCAGTTGACAGGAAATTGGGCTGCAGCGCCGATTATAAAAGATCATCTTGGCTACATTTGGGTAGCTTCTTCAGATGGATTAAACCGATATGACGGGTATGAAGTCAAAACTTACGATGTCAGCCTAGACGACCCTCGTGGTATTCCTTCTCGATCGTTAACATGCATAGTTCAAGATCATAATCACAATTTATGGATTGGCACTGGACTTAATGGTCTAATATTCTACGACTATGAGAAGGAGGAATTTTCATGGTTTAAAACAGAAAATATTGAACCAGCAAAAATAAGTTTGAGTCAAATAAATGACCTAATTATAGATTCAAATGGAGATCTCTGGATCATCCCTCCTTTCGATGGCCCTTATAAATACAGTATAAAAAATAACACCTTAAAATCTGTAGAATTTAAAAACGATCTCAATCAAAAAACCATAAATCATTACTCGGGAATACTTTTGGAAAGCGGTGACTTAGCTTTTCTCCTAAGTTTTTATCTTTTCATAGGAAATGAGAATGATGGATTTAAAGCCTATAAAGCTCCAAACGGATCATATCAAAATCGAAGCATTTACGAATTACCCGATCATCGTTTAATACTTGGCGAATATCTCCTTCCAGATTGTCTTCTTTTTGATCCTAAGACAGAAAAATTCACCCAAACCAGTGCTTCAAACGAAGCTTACTTAACAGGGTTTGCCCCGTTTAACGAAGATGCTGTTTTAATCGGCACAAAACAGGGAGCTCTAATCTATAATTTTAAAAACGACAGTTATAAGAAAATCAACAATCCTGTCGGTCTTATAAAAGGGGTTTCTGATTCAAAAGGAAATATTATCTACTTGTCCGAAAATGGCGGTATGGGTAAAATATTATGTGGCGATTCACCTTTCGAGTCCATGGATACTGATGAATATAACAGAATCGTTCGATTAGATGAAAATCGATTCCTAGGTATGGGGCCTGGATATGTAGATATACTCGATTATAACTTTCAAGTCATCGACACTCTACTAGAGCTTGATGATCATTATATTTTGACGAATATCTTTGTTGAGAATGACTCTACATTTATTTTAAATGCTCACAAATACGAACAAACATCTGGCCCAGACGCCTACAAAAAGTATGAAGGTGAATTTTATCGGTACAACTTCAAAGGTGAATTAAAAGAGAGTCGCACGAAACGACGTGTTTACGAATATATAACCAAGCTCAAAGATGGTCGCATATTAGTAAACACCGAATTTTCAAGAATAGGGAAAGCTGCAGACAATGTATTTAGTGTTATTAGCGAATTAATTGCATGCGACACGGAGGAGGGCTATTTTTTTCTAGGGAAAAATATAATGGTCGACTCTAAGGAAAAAATCTGGGTTAGTACGGCTGAACATGGCGTTATCAGATTAGACGAAAATTTTAACATCGAAGATAAGTTCTTCGTCGACTCAGATTCATGTACCACAAAACCCGTAAGTCATTATTTTATCTATGAAAGTCAGTCAAATGAAATATACATATTTGCGACTACCGGTATTTTAAAGTACAATAGTGAGAGCTCATGCTTCGATCTTATTTCGTCTAAACAAAAGATTAAAAACCTCGACATCAAAGGAATTACCGAAGACTCCTCTGGTAATTTATGGTGGATTACAAATGATCAAATTACTAAGTACGACCCTTCACTTAACGCATTTAGTTTTTTTGATCTTCCTTCTAATCACAAATTAATTCACACCCACTGCTACCGACTGCCTTTAGCTCATGATGGTTCAATTGTTTTGCCTACACATAATGGTATCGTTAAATTAAATACTAACAAATTAGTGAGTAGTCAGCTGGATCTAGACATCGACCTTAGTGCATTAACTATCAATAATATAAGAATCAAAGCACAAGACTCCACTGAAATCTTGAAAAACACTTTAAGAAACAGCGAGAACATTAATCTAACTTATCAGCAAAAAGATATTCGGATCGACTTCGTGTCAACAGAAGCTGCTTTGGATCAAGCACAATATTATACCTACTTAGACGGATACGATAAAAAGTGGCATTTGAATCTTGATCGATTCGTGGAATATAAAAACATTAGCCCTGGATCGTACACTTTTAAGATTCAGTTAAGAGATAAAGGCAATACTCTCTTGCACGAAACAAAAGGCTTAAGTATCCATATATCGCCTCCATGGTATAAAAGTAATTTAGCGTACATCGTATACGGATTATTAACCCTTGGATTCTTTTATTTAATCATGCAATATCGAATCCGACAAATTGAAAAATATCAAGATTTACGGACGAAGATTTCAAGCGATCTACATGATGATGTGGGATCTATTTTAGCCTCTGTAGCTATGCAGTCTGAAATACTGGGACTGCAAGCTGATGAAGATAAAAAACCAAAGTTTGAAAAACTAAGTCAATCCACACGCGAAGCGATGAGTCGGATGAGAGATACCGTATGGGCTATCGATTCAAGAAAAGACAATGTCCAAAGTCTCGTATATCGTATGATGGATTTTTTATCAGATTCTTTGGAGGGACAAAGATTTTCGTACGACTTCAACTTTGACGAAAGTCAATTTAATACATCCATCGATCCAAACATTAGACAATCCTTATATCTAATCTTTAAAGAGTCGTTGACAAATGCCATCAAACATAGTTCTGGAGATACGATTAAAATTGAACTAGATATTCAACGAAATAATTTCTTTTTAAAAATCCACGATAACGGCACTCCAGACCTCTCCTCTATGGAGCTTGCTTCAGGATTAGGATTATCCAATATTAAAATGCGAGCAGAAAAAATCAAAGCCACTTCTCAATTCATCACTCACGATGGCTTTAGTGTGATTATACAATCTATATAAACGCAGGCTCATTATGTATTTCACCCTACAGGGTGAGAAAATACCTACCCCACTCACAATACCTTGTGGTCGTAACATTCACGTAAATAAACCTTTGTAAATACGATCACATCATGAGAAAAAAATTACTCCTTTTATTCCATATTGGATTATTCATCGTCGGATTAACCTACTCTGCGATTAGCCAATGTGCGACAGTGACTCTTACCACCCAAACTGCCGTTAACAACTTTAGTTGTACCAGTTTGACTGGTGATTTGATCATCATGGATGACGGCACAGATCCAATAACAACCATCGATCCAATTTTCAATCTAACAACTGTAGATGGTAATGTGATTATTGACGGTTGCAATTCATTGTTAAGTTATCAAGGCCTCGATGGATTAAGCACTGTAGGTGGCAATATTCATCTTTATGACAACC
>JAHDBE010000189.1 GCA_020630555.1 Saprospiraceae bacterium | reverse complement strand
AACTTTAGAGTGATTCGAGAAGAAATGATTTCGAATGTGTTTAATTATCCTAATCCATTTTCGACATCCACTCAATTTATATTTACTCTTACAGGAGATCAGATTCCAGATGAATTTAGAATTGATATCTATACAGTTTCTGGCAAAGTAGTTAAGCAAATTACGCGAAATGAATTAGGACCATTACACATAGGTGTAAATAAAACGACCTATAAGTGGGACGGTAAAGACGATTATGGGCAAGAGCTTGCCAATGGCGTTTACCTCTATCGTGTTGTAACTAAAAAGGCTGATGGATCTGATTTTGAAAAATTCGAAACCAACACAGACCAGTTCTTCAAGCAAGGATTTGGTAAAATGGTGATAATGCGATAATGACTATGAGTTTCTTTTTCTTGTACATTGATCCCGGCACAGGTAGTATGATTGTGCAGATGCTCATTGCGGCATTCTTAGGTATTGCCTATTTCTTTAGATCAATTGTAAATTTTATTAAATCTTTGTTGGGCATGAAAGTTACAAGCCCGGAAGATGAAGGAGATACATAGGTCAAAGGCTTCTTTTCGCGATCCAGACGGATACGTATTTACAAATGAGAAAGACGAGTTGTTAAGAGTCGTCCACAATAGCTATTCAGAAGTGTGGTCTGAGTTAAACACTTGCGGCCTCTTTGGTGAATTACACTCAAAAAAGCTCCTTGTTTTTCATGAAGAGATAAATGAGCTTACTGTAGACCACGATAAGCTCATAAAGCCGAAGAAAATCCCATTTATAAGTTATCCATATGAATGGTCTTTTAACCAACTAAAGGACGCGGCTCTTCTAACATTAAAGATTCAAAAGCTTAGTCTTAAAAAGAATTTCTCACTCAAAGATGCGACGCCTTATAATGTACAGTTCTTAGATGGCAAGCCCATTTTCATTGATACATTATCTTTTGAGAAACTAAATCAAGAAAATCCTTGGACTGCTTATCATCAGTTTTGTACGATGTTTTATGCTCCACTTGTTTTACAAGCTTTTGGTTTTTCTGATGCACAGGGTTTATTAAAAATTCACTTGGATGGGATTCCTTTGAATGATGTGAGCAGAATGCTGCCCTTTAAATCTAGATTCAATCCTTCAGTCTACATGCACATCCACTTACATGCAAAATTTAGTCAAAAACACGAAGGGCGTAAAGCAGAATCCAGTAAGCTCACATATTCTAAAAGGAAACACGAACAATTAATTGACAATCTTATCCGATCTATTTCAAAGCTTCGACTTCCGTCAAAGAACTCAACATGGAATAAGTATTATGAAACGGGTCTATTGTCTGAAAATTATTTTGAGAAGAAAAAGGAGGCAGTTAAGATGCTACTCAATAAGATTGAGTATAGCACAGTATGGGATTTAGGATGTAATGAAGGGGAGTTTTCTAAATTGACAAAAGAAACATCAGCTGTCATTGCCACGGATTTAGATTATAAAGCCATCGATCAATTTTATCTCAAACTAAAAGAAACGAAGTCAGAAAGAATACTGCCATTGGTATTTAATATATCTAATCCATCGGCAGGAATAGGGTGGAAAAATGAAGAGCGCACTTCTTTTTTAGAAAGGATAAATGTTGATTTAACATTAGCTTTAGCAGTTATGCATCATTTAAGAATCTCTAATAATGTTCCATTTGCATTAATGGCAGAGATGTTTGCCAAACAAACCCAATATTTGATTTTTGAATATGTACCCAAAGACGATCCAAATGTGGAGAGGATCATGGGCCTTAAAAAAGATGTATATCTCGACTATACAAGAGACCATTTTTTATTAGAATTTAAAAAATGGTTTAGAACAATAGAATCGCTAGCAGTGCAAGGATCTAAAAGAGAACTTTATTTATTCGAAAGAAAGTAATTAATTGAAAAAACTTTTCAAAGACCCAATCTATCTTCTCATAGCCTTATCGAGCTATGTTGTTTTATTTGCATTTGACGAAAGTTGGGCCTTCGTCAAAACTCGGCATGTGGTCGCAGCATGGATATTTTTTATTGGTTCATCTTTTATAGTACTTAGGCTAGTAAACCAATTTTTAAAAAATTCAAAAAAGACGATTCTTCTTCAAGTTGGCTTGACTTTGTTCATGATTTTTTCAGCCAAATTGGCTTACACAATTTTGCACTTTGTGGGATGGACTAGTTTTAATTATAAACTTTTGCTGACTGCTTTTTTCATTGTTCTTCTTTGTTATTGGTATGTCATATTGACGAGGGTAAAAAAGCATCATAAGGTGGTCTCTTTTTTTAGTCTGCTTTTTACGGTGCTGTCCCTTTACCTTATCGTTGATCTTTGTTTACGTGTACCATCGTGTAAAAATAAATTGGAAGAATTTTTAGAAACGGAGGATCTGACTTCCGTCAAATTAGAAGAGTCTCCAACTATCATTCATGTTTTATTTGATGGCTTTACTGGAGAAGAGGGAATGAAAAAATATTGGGACTACTCAAACGAAAAGATGTATAACCAACTTGAGGCTCGCGACTTTCAAGTCAATCGTGCTGCTCAAAGTCCTTATGACAATACATTATCTTCCATGAGTGCCGTTTTTAATATGACGTATGAAAAAGAGTATCCATCTTGCTTAAGAAGTGTCGCTCATGAAAGAGTGATTCGAAAAAAACGTATTGACACATCTTTGATTCCAGGGTTTTTACAAGAAAAGGGATATACCGTATATAATTACTCACCATTTGATTTGGCGAACAATTCGAAACACTATACATATCACCTACTCCAGGATCAAGTATCTTATTATAGATACTTATTTGATATGAGCCTTCCTGGAAGTTTATACAAGAGTTTACAAAATGACGAGACCTATAAAACAAATGAAGAAATAATAACACAATTAGAAACAACGAAATTTCCAGATAAGTCTTTTGTGTATAGTCACCTTATGTTTCCTCATGAACCATTTAATTATTTAGAGGACGGTACGCTCGTGCCTAATCGCTCGGGTTCTGATTTAAAGAGTTTATATATGGATCAATATAAATACTGCTCGAAGAAAATAATCGAGATGGCAGACCGGATTATTGATAATAACCCAGAGGCTATTATACTTTTTCAAAGCGACCACGGTTCTAGGTTATATCAAAATGAAAAGGAAAAGGATGCAGAAAAATATTATACTCTCTTAGCGATTAGAATGCCGGAAAGTGTCAGGTCTACTAATGAATTAGACTTTAATAATATCAACTCATATAAATACATACTGAATAACATTGGCGAAAGCCAAATGGAGATGATGCCTTATAAGAGAAACTTCTTTTTAGATAAAAAGTAATGAACAGAATAGGATGCGTATATAATATAAAAAGCATCTAGAGTGATTGTCCTAAATCGATTCTGAGCCATAAAGATTATAAAGAATAGGAGTACAGTGGTCATAAGAAACAAAATCCAAAGATGAGCTTTCTTGTTTTCACGGAAGGATATGAAAATTCCATAGTAGGCTAATATATAGATGGGTAAACTGCATATTAATCCTAAAAGCCACATTGGAAAGGAGTAATGTAGTTTATTTAATCCGGGTCTAAAAAAAGCATAAAAGTTGAAGGCTTTAAGTTTTAAAAAATCAGAGGGGTTGGACTTAATCCAATTGAGCGCAAGTTCTCGGTGTAAACTAGATTTCTCTTTGTGAGGTAGTTTGTTGATTTGACCGTATCCAGGAAATTCAAAATCTTCTCCAAAAATATAGTAGAGATAATCATGTCTATTTTCTTCAGGAGGATTAAACAAGTACTCATAGTAATACGAACTATTCCCGTTGTGAAAAAAAGTACTCGTCCCAAAACTAGAGAAGGTGTATACCTCATGCTTGTCTAAATTGTTTAAACCTCCTGGCAAGCTAAATAGTAGACATAAGCCAGTAAATAAAATAACATTTGTCCATCGTTTCATAACGCCTTGAGAATGTATCAAAATCAGTAAGGCGATAAAAGGAGCAAATAAAAGAATATGAGATTTTGTTAAGTAACTCAAGGAAAAAAAGACCGCTGATAAAGCAAGAGAAAATCTATCCGTCTTTTGAAAGTAGCTTATTAAATAATAAACGGTAATTATAAAATAGCACTGGAAGGTGGTCTCTTGAGTAAAAGTGAAATTATAATATAGTGTAAATGGATAGAGAATATAAATGAACGTACTTAACCATGATATGAAAGACGTTTTAAACAAACGATCTGCTAATAGAAAAACATAGATTGCAGATATCGAAACAAGGATAAATTGAAACGACTGCAATCCAAACATCCAGTGAGCACTGAAAATATATTTAACAACGGCAGTCGTATAGGGATAAAGGGGAGCAATGATAAAGGCGATAAAATCTAAATCATGATTACCATTCAGAATCCTATCTGAAAGGATGTCATATCTGTATGAATCCGCAAATAATTCGAAATTATCAGCAGGGTGACAAAGGCGAAAAATAATACGACTTATAAGACAGAGACTAAAGATTAGTCCTAATTGACTGAACTTCGAAAGATTTTCTAAATAATAGATAAAAGAATTAAGCTTCTTTTTCATAATGCGAAAGTAGGGCATCTAAATAAAACTTCATGGTCCAGTTTGTCACTTTAAACCGTTGATATTTTCCCCAAATAGGCTGAGATGAGAATATAGATCCTTTAATGGATTTAGGTCCAATAGAGTGTTGATGACGCATTAACCCAGATAAGAGTTTTGAAGATACTTCAGAATAGCCGTCATCATTTGCTGAGAGTTTTTTAAATAAAATGGAGAGTTGAGCATTTCCTGTATTACACACGAAGGAAGAATCGCCATCCCAGTTTTCATTGTACGACCCAGCTAAGCGACTATTCTTTACAAAGTCCTCTTTAAGGACGTTACAAGAGCTTCTACATAGATCTAAAAGATCAGCTCTTTTTAAGATTAAAGAGAGTTCGTACAGACTTCGAAGTGTATAAGCTATATTATGAGTCAAGGCGTATTTATCTTCAGGCCTTATAGCCATTTTTAAAAAACTATTTTCTTTAGTTAACCTTGAAAGGTAGAACTCTAAACTTTGTTCAATGTACTGGTCAATATCTAAAGAAAGAATTTCATTGGCGAAAGCCAAAGCCCACACAGATCGAAGAAGATAGGTAGGGGAGTAGTCTCGAACATAAGTGTTTTTATAAAACATTCCTGAGTAGTCAATCTGATTTACAAGCCAAGAACAAATGGATTTTATTTTATCAGGATCAATTTTATCAGGATGCTTATCGTAAAATGAACATAATCCTAAAATGATCTGACTATTATCAAAGACAAATGCTTGATCCTTTGATTCTGTACTTCCAGGAATACTTCCATTTTTTAGTTGCATGGATAACAACCAATGGACTAACTTTTCGGCAAGAACATAGGCGTAAGAATCTTCGAATGTGGAAGAGTATTTAAGAAGAGTAGGAATAATATATCCAGAGGTTTCTGGATAGGCTGGTCCCCAAGATTTTAAAACATGAAAATAAGCACTCGAGCCGTTTCCTTTGTTTCTATCGATGCTGTAGCGAATCCAGTTGAATGCACTTTGCGCAGAATGTTTTATATCCGAATGATTCATCAGAAATAAAAATCTTTACTCTTAAACCAAGAGAGGAT
>JAHDBE010000188.1 GCA_020630555.1 Saprospiraceae bacterium | reverse complement strand
TGATAAGGTTTCGTCAGTAATGGAATTTATGTTTGCGAGTTTCTCCTGGGCTTTTTGCGATTTACGTTTTAAGGCCCTCGATATAGAACCGATAATAAAAATTGTAAATAGCATTAAAACGAAAACAAAGAGAGTCAGTTTAGCGCTGATATACAGCATTATCAAAATACTACCTATAAGGATGAATGGCGCTTTAAACAACACTTCGATCACGTTTAAAATACTCCATTCGACCTCTTGTACATCTGCGGTCATTCTGGCCATCAAATCTCCTTTTTTTTCATCCGAATAATAAGACAAAGGCAGAATTAAAAATTTATCAAACAATCTTTGACGTAAGTCTCTAACAATCCCATTACGCATCGGAGCCATGAAAAAAAGCGCTAGGTATCTAAATAGGTTTTTTAGAAAAAAGACGACAACAATAAAACCGCACATGTACAAAAGAGCTTGTTGCCGATCATTATGACTTATTATCTCAGAGAAATAAATTTTGACCCTTTCGTCTATTGATGGATTTTCAGAATTTAGGCTTATTTCATTTGGCTCTAGGCCAAAAAGAATCTGAAAAAATGGGATAATTAAGGGTATGCTGACTACTGTGAATACAGCAGTCAACACATTAGCGATGACACTAAAAATTACATTAGCGCGGTAATTTTTTATCTGAGAAAACAACCGCCAAAAGCCCGTCATGATTTTTTATTCTTCAGGTTTGAGATCAAACTCACTTAAAAATCCAGTATGGAAATTACCATTCCTAAAATTTTCATCTTTCATCAATTGGCGATGAAATGGTACGGTCGTTTTAATGCCTTCGACGATAAACTCATCCAATGCACGTTCCATCTTTGTGATACACTCCTCACGCGTCTGAGCTCTACAAATCAATTTAGCGATCATCGAATCGTAATACGGTGGCACAGAATAACCGGCGTAAACATGAGTATCTACTCGGACACCATGTCCTTTGGCACTATGAAAACTAGTAATCTTGCCTGGAGAAGGTCTAAAATCGTTATAGGGATCCTCAGCATTTATTCGACATTCTATCGCGTGCATCTGTGGTAAATAACTTTTACCCGTTATTTTAATGCCCGCGGCCACTTTGATCTGTTCTTTAATAAGATCATGATCTATCACCTCTTCTGTGACGGGATGCTCCACTTGGATACGTGTATTCATTTCCATGAAATAGAAATTCTTGTACTTGTCTACAAGAAATTCTACGGTTCCCACCCCTTCATAATTTATCGCCTCACCTGCTTTGATCGCAGCATCACCCATTTTCTTTCTCAGAGGCCGAGTCATAAATGGAGAAGGGCATTCTTCGACTAATTTTTGATGGCGTCTCTGAATAGAACAGTCTCTCTCAGATAAGTGAATTACCTTCCCATATTGATCCCCAATGATTTGGAATTCGATATGGCGAGGTTCCTCAATAAATTTTTCGACATACATCCCATCGTTACCAAAGGCGGCTTTCGCCTCCGTTTTTGCCATATTCCATTGATCGTCAAAATCTTCTTCTTTCCAGACGATTCTCATTCCTTTACCTCCACCTCCAGCGGTCGCCTTTAATATGATGGGGTATCCTATTTTTTTAGCAATCTTGAGCCCTTCATCCAACTTTGTAATTAAACCTTTAGAACCCGGCACTACCGGGACTTTAGCTTTAATCATGGTATCCTTTGCCGTAATCTTATCTCCCATTTTGCGGATCATCTCTGGAGATGGTCCAATAAACTTCACACCATATTCAGTACATACTTCTGCGAAATCTGCATTTTCTGCAAGAAAACCATATCCTGGATGTACCGCATCCGCATTAGTAATTTCTACAGCAGCCATTATTCTAGGGATATTAAGATATGATTCCGCTGATGAAGCGGGACCAATACATACAGCTTCATCCGCAAAACGTACATGTAATGAATCCTTATCGGCCTCACTATATATGGCTACCGTATTGATCTTCATTTCTTTACACGTTCGAATTATGCGCAAAGCGATCTCTCCACGATTAGCGATGAGTATTTTTTTAAACATATCGGCTTATTTAAACCCGAGTTATCCTTTTGGGTCAACTAGAAATAATACTTGTCCATATTCTACAGGAGAGGCGTCCTCTACCATAACTTTGACAATTTTTCCTGCTACTTCACTTTCTATTTCGTTAAATAGCTTCATCGCTTCTACAATACATACGACAGAGTCCGCGCTCACCGTATCTCCTACTTTTACGTAGGCTGGTTTATCTGGTGAAGCAGATCTATAAAAAGTACCTACTATAGGGGATTTAATTTCCAGAAGATTTGAGGTATCCGTAGAACTCTCTTGAGAAGCGCTTGCTTCTTCTTGAGGGGCACTTACAGGATCTGCTGGAGCAGGCACTGGCGCGGCGTTAGCTGCGGGTGCCGGAAATCCAGTTGCCATGGGCATTACTGAAGGTGCGGAAATTACTTTTTCCTTCACGTATTTTTTTGTGCGAATAGCAATTTCGACATCGTCTTTTTTATACTTGAATTCTGTAAGGTTTGACTTACTGACAAGTTTAATTAAGTCTTGAATTTCTTTAAAGGTCATTGTTCTTATTTGACGCGTTCAACATAAGAAGCGGATCGTGTATCCACCTTAATTTTATCTCCCTCATTAATAAAGATAGGAACTTTTATCTCTGCCCCAGTCTCTATCGTTGCAGGTTTAGTCACGTTTGTGGCTGTATCTCCACGGACTCCTGGTTCGGTATATGTTATTTCATAAACAGCATATTGAGGTAGATCAATCGTCAATGGTCTTTCCTCCGCTGCATGAAATAATACTTCAATTTCCATTCCTTCTTTGATCAATTTTGGTTGGTCAATTAAATTTTCGGGAATAGAAATTTGTTCATAGGTTTCGTTTTCCATAAAATTATAGCCTGCGTCATCCTTGTACAGGTACTGATATTTACGTCTTTCGACTCTCACGACATCAATTTTATGACCAGCTGGAAAAGTTTCACTAATTACTTTACCATTCGTCAAACTTTTCAATTTTGTACGTACAAAAGCAGGTCCTTTACCCGGTTTCACATGTAAAAATTCGATAACAGAATACACGTCATGTTTAAAATTCATACATAATCCGTTACGAATATCAGATGTATTAGCCATTTGTTATTTTTTTTGCCTTTCGGCGAATGTTTAATAAGCCCAGGTAAGTAAAGTACTTCCCCAAGTAAATCCACCACCAAAGGCGGTCAATATAATTTTATCTCCTTTTTTAAACTGATTTTCAAAATCCGATAAACAAAGTGGTAATGTACCTGCCGTTGTATTGCCGTACTTTTCAATATTAACAATCACTTTTTCCATCGGAAAATCGAGCATATGAGCGACTGAATTAATGATTCTCATATTTGCTTGATGCGGTATAATCCAATCAATGTCATCTGTTGTCAAATCGTTCCGCTCCAAAACTTCTTTAATCGTCGAGCTCATTCCTGCGACGGCTGCTTTAAATACTGGGCGTCCATCCTGATATACATAGTGAAGGTTCTTCTTAACTGTTTCCTCAGACGTAGGCATTAAAGACCCACCTGCCTTGAGATGTAAAAACTCTCTTCCCGATCCATCCGATTTAAATACGGAATCTAATACTCCACATGGTTCCTCACTAGGCTCCAATAAAACAGCCCCACATCCATCTCCAAAAATGATACATGTCGTTCTATCGGTGTAATCGATAATACTACTCATCATATCGGCTCCAACGACAATTACTTTTTTATGCGAACCAGATTCTACAAACTTCGCAGCCGTAGTTAGGGCATATAAAAAACCCGAGCATGCCGCATTAATATCATAACCAAAAGCATTTTTAATGCCTACCTTATCCGCAATGGTGTTCGCTGTATCTGGAAATTTCATATCTGCAGTTACCGTAGCGCAGATTATCATTTCTACCTCATCAGGAGATGTATTCGTTTTTGACATCAGTTTCTCCACTGCGGCAGCTCCCATATCTGAGGTCGCTTTTCCCTCCCCCTTAAGTATATGACGTTTTTTTATTCCAGTGCGCGAAGTGATCCATTCATCACTGGTATCAACCATTTTTTCGAGGTCTTGATTAGTCAGGACATCTTCGGGAACATAGCCCTGAACACCAGTTATAGCAGCAAATAATTTACCCATTGGTCCTTGGTTTAAAATCGGCGTGAAGGTAGTAAAATTTGATTTAACACTTAAAAACAAAGCATAGAAATCGATTTAACATTTATAATTAGTACAATATATATATTACTGATTATCTGTTTATTACATCTTAATAAATTATATAATGTCATGTATTCACTGTATCGGTCGGTACTTTATTGTGAGATTGGTACATGATTTGCTTGTTAGAATACACAGAATATCAAGCTTTTATATTTTACAAAAATTTTTAATATGAAATTCTCCCAAATCCCTGACACTGTTCTAAAAAGTCTATTCCTTGGAATAGTCTTGTTTGCTAGCAGTATTTCGGTATCTGCTGAAATTCCAGCCAACGCCGATGATTACTTTTTTAATGGTGAATTGGCGGAAGCCAAACAAATAGCTCAATCCGAAGGAAAACTACTGATGGTTGACTTTTACGCAAGCTGGTGCTTACCATGTAAATGGATGGATCAGACCACATTTAACGATCGTAGAGTATCGCAATTATTACAACAAAATTATGTGGCAGTAAAAGTAGATATTGATAAAAAAGATGGATTCAATCTTAAGAACAAATTTGATGTCCAATTTTTACCAACAATTCTAATTTTCAGCTCAGAAGGTGATCTTCTAGAGCGTCTTGAAGAAACTATGCCCCCAGCAAAAATGCTCAAGGTTTTAGAATCTCATAATGCGGATATCAATAAGCGCATTGTAACTAATCCCACTAATGTGTCGCCAGGATTTAAAAAACTAGACGCACAACCCACGGAGACAGAGGAGCCGATGACTAAGTTTGATTTAGATGCCTATCGTACTTTTAATAGTAATCGCACGTACCGCATCCAAATTGGTGTATTTGATGACCATAAAAATGCGTTTGACCGGGTAAACGAAATTAGAGAAACATTTGCTGAGCCTATTATTGTACTGAATGACTATCAAGACGGAAATGTCCTGTACAAAGTGATGATGGGTGAGTTTCCTACTCAAAATGAAGCCGAAAGTTTCCGTGTGATACTTAAAAATCAATTCGGTATCGACTCGATTGTCCAGTAGTTCGCTAAGTTTGCCTTATGGCAATTAAAGCGATTAAAAATATAGGGTGCTTATATGGCACATACACAAAGCCTCATTCTTTTATAAAGGGTGAGGCTTTGTCTGTAATCCCACATCTGGAAAATGCGTATTTAATTATCAAAGACAACATTATCCATGATTATGGGGAAATGTATGATTTTGCCCCGACTGAAGGCACCGAAATTATCGATGCTAAAGGAGGAATGGTACTTCCAAGTTGGTGCGATTCGCACACACATATTGTCTTCCCTGAAAGTCGAGAAGAAGAATTTATCGCACGAATTAAAGGCATGAGTTATGAAGAAATCGCAGCTAATGGGGGCGGTATTCTTAACTCTGCTAAAAAACTTCAAAGAAAAACTGAAGATGAATTATACGAATCGGCATCTAATAGATTAAAAGAAGTCATCA
>JAHDBE010000187.1 GCA_020630555.1 Saprospiraceae bacterium | reverse complement strand
CATCGGTGGTTTCGAAGCACAAGCAATCGCTGTGGCTTTGGAAAATATGACTCCTAATCGCCCATTGACTCACGATCTCTTTAAAAATTCACTAACCACCTTTGATATTGATCTAAAGGAAGTCATCATTTCAAATTTGTTAGATGGGATTTTTTATGCTCAACTTGTCTGTGAGAGAGAGGGAGAAGTTATAGAAATTGATAGTAGAACTTCAGACGCGATTGCCATGGCCGTTAGGTTTGGTTGTCCGATTTTTACTTATGAATTTATAATGGAAGCGGCTGGAGTAATTATTGATGAAGAAGACGAAGCCGGTGTAAAGCCTAAAAAAACAGAAAAGAAAAAAGAAGCAGGCATTGCTTCATATTCTGACGCCGCACTGGAAAAAATGCTCGAGGAAGCCTTAACCGAGGAAAATTATGAAAAGGCAGCCAAAATAAGAGATGAAATGAACCGCCGAAAAGGGGAGGAAGATTCTAATTAAATTCCTTTAAAATACGTTCAACCCAGTACATGTCTTGCTCTGAAATGTCTTTGTGAAAAACAAAACGAATTGTTCTAGGACCGAAGGCAGTCGCTAAAACATCTTTTTCCTCTAAAGTTTGTAATACTTTTTCGGCCATCAGATTTTCGGCCAAATCAAAAATGAGAATATTTGTCTGGACAGGTCGAACTGTCTCTACCCAGGTCGATTGACTTAAAACTTTTCCGATGCGTTTTGCCCGATCATTGTCAATTTTTAACCGAGAAATATTGTTTTCTAAAGCGTAAATACAAGCCGCGGCAAGCATGCCTGACTGTCTCATTCCTCCTCCCATAACTTTCCTAAATCTCCGAGCTTGTCTAATAAATTCTTTATCTCCAATAAGTACAGATCCAGCTGGACTTCCTAATCCTTTGGATAAACAAATTGATATTGAATCGAATGAGTCTCCCCAATCTTCAGTGGATTCACCCGTTTCTACTAAAACATTAAAAAGTCGCGCACCATCCAAGTGTAGTTTTAATTCTCTTTCCTTGCATAATTTCCTAATGGGTCTGATCTCGTTTAAATCATAATAACTTCCTCCGCCTTTATTACATGAATTTTCTAATACAACCAATTTGGATTCAGGTAACCAATCGTAAAGTGGTTTTATAGCAGATTCAATTTGAGGCGCAGTAATTTTACCGTTTTCTCCTTCGATTAGATTAATGGCTACGCCAGAATTAAAGGCATAACCTCCAGTTTCATATTGATATACATGTGAATAATGATCACAGATGACTTCATCAAGCGCTTTAGTATGGACTTTTATAGCAATTTGATTTGTCATCGTCCCACTGGGGCAAAAAAGAGCAGCTTCCTTATTAAACATAGATGCTATCCTGTCTTGTAAACGGTTGACAGTTGGATCTTCTCCAAAGACATCATCTCCTAAAGCCGCGGTGATCATGGCCTTTTTCATTTCCGTACAAGGTAGTGTAACGGTATCGCTAATTAAATTGACCGGCATACTTCGTTCTTATGCCTGCAAGATACTATTTAGTAAGATTTAATAGGTAAGGCCTGAACTTTCTTGAACGTATAAAAACAATTCAGGATTTTCTATTCTGAAGGCGTTTATTACGTTTAAAATTTCTTCAGTCATGCCTTCTTTGTTCCAGATAAACGAAGCCGTATTCTCACTATCAGGAGCGCCTTTAATTCTAATAGATGGGCTTTGTGGCGTTAAATATTCAAAAACTCCGTAGTTACCTGGATCTAAGTTTATAGAAGCGCTCACTGCATTATTCAATCGCACTTTCAATTCGTTAAGGAGGATATCTGAATTTCCGCTGTCTCTAAAGATATATCCCCAAATTAAATTATCCCTTAGCCTATTGAGTGTGGAGTTTAAAACTTGTATTCCATCCTCACTTTTCCATTCTATAAAGTATCCGTCATTTTCTACAACTAATGTCCCTTCGTTTTTAACAATCTGATTTATTTCTAATTGAAGGTTGTATTGGCCTATTTCATTTGGAAGTAAAATGTCCTGATCCGCATAAGTGAAGCCATCTAGACATTCTTCAGGAGTGACGACATCAATAATCTTAATATTAAATGGGTCTCCCTCGTTAATTTCCACTAGAATATTGGCTTCGTTACACTCTATAATAGTAGTTGTTTGTAAGTACAACACGGGATGAGAACCTTCTTCAGCTAAACCCTGAGTGAGATCTACCGAAAAAGCTTGTCCAATATTAACAAACTCTGATTGCTCTGTATCTTTTAAGCAGGCAGTAATAAAAAGAGAAAACAATAAGAAGCAAGCTAAACGCATGTATTATCAGAGTTAGATCACAAAAAAAACGACAAGGATAAGTGAATGCTGCTTACAAATTAAGTTTTTTCCGAATATTCTCTGGGATTGCGTCTTTATGTACCATTATAGCAACGGTTTTCATATCGAAGTATGCCTCAGACATATATAGATATCCTTTATAATCACTTATAGGTCCCCAAGAATTTTTAATTAGATAGTACCTATTTCCATTTTGATCTTTGGCGTCTCCGACAAGATGCATTAAGTGATCATCCGTGGTGCTGTAACTCTCGAAGTAAGATTGTCTAATTGATTGGTTAACAGGCATTTCTTTACCTGGTTTTGTGAAAAGATCTTCTCTATTACTATCTTCAGGAAGTACTGCGATTCCTTCCTTTGCGGAAAAACCTTTCTCGCTGACATCCCCATCCCAAGCAATACTGAACCCATTTTTTAAGGCTTTATCAGCGATCGCTCTTAATTCGTTGAGTGGGACATTATAAAATTGGCCATTCGAATAGTTATCGGGTATTTCAAGAACAAAAGAACTATAAAATGGGTGGTGTGCAAAGGATGTGATACTTACATAATCCTCAGCCCGTAATTTAAAAGATTCATAAAAGCTTTGTGGTGTAAATGATTTACCTGCGTACTCAAATGTCTCAGGAGCTTGGCCTAGATAAACATTCATGATGGCCTCGAGGGCAATGGGCCATTTATCTGATACTCTTTTAGATTTCATGACACCGTCTAAAAAGCCTTTCATGGCAGCCTCCATTTCAGAATGATCGTGTTTGGCTTCCGCCAATTTTCCAGAAAATACAGATTCGGGTACCATTCCATGTTTTCCAATGGTACGCATTAAATCATGGCTTAAACTCCCTTGACTAAAGTTAGCCTTGCCTTGTCTTAAAACATAGTTTTTTGCTTTATTCATATAAACATTTCGGACAACAAACATCTCGGACAAGTCTATCTCTGGGTGTCCTAATCGCATTAATTCGCTTTCCGTAAAGGAGGCCGTGGCAAAACTCCAGCAGGTCCCTGTCCTGTCTTGACTTTTCACTGGTGTACAGGATATCGTATTGAGGTTTTTAAAGTTATATTGAGCATTCGCCGGAAGGCAGAATAATAAGATGAAGGACAGTACAATAAAGTGTTTCATTAATTCTTTAGTTTTCGGAAACAATGATACTAAAAATGACCTCTAAATCTAAATGATTCATCTTTTTTGAACTAGTCGTGTAGTATATTTGCACCCCATGAAGAGTATCAGAAATTTTTGTGTAATAGCCCATATTGATCACGGCAAATCGACCTTATCCGATCGACTGCTTGAGTACACTCAAACCATATCCGAACGGAACATGAAGGATCAGGCATTAGACGATATGGATATTGAGAGGGAGAGAGGGATTACGATTAAGAGTCATGCAATACAACTTTATTACAAGCATGACGATGGTGTCGATTACACCTTTAATTTGATAGATACGCCAGGGCACGTGGATTTTTCATACGAAGTGTCACGGAGTATTGCCGCTTGTGAAGGCGCTCTTTTACTAGTAGATGCATCACAAGGAATTCAAGCACAAACCATTTCTAACTTATATTTAGCGATAGAGCATGATCTTGAAATAATTCCAGTTCTCAATAAAGTCGATATGGAAAGTGCCATGATCGATGAAGTATCCGAACAGATTATTGACCTCATTGGTTGTGATTTAGAAGACATCATTCATGCAAGTGGAAAAACTGGGTTTGGTATAGAGAATGTCATGCGTGCAATAGTAGAAAAGATTCCTGCACCCAAAGGAGATCCTAACGAACCACTTCAGGCTTTAGTTTTTGATTCTGTCTTCAACTCCTTTAGAGGTGTCATCGCCTATTTCAGAATTCTTAATGGCGTCATGCGCAAAGGGGAGATGGTTCGTTTTGTGCACACAAACAAGGATTATCAGGCCGATGAAATTGGTATTTTACAGTTGAATCAAGTCCCTAAGAAAAAACTAGAAGCAGGTAATGTAGGATATATTATAACGGGGATAAAGGAGTCGAAGGAAATCAAAGTAGGTGATACGATAACAAGTGCTGAAAATCCTTGTTCGGATGCTATTCAAGGTTTTGAGGATGTTAAGCCGATGGTTTTTGCAGGAATTTATCCTATCGAAAACGAACATTTTGAGGACTTGCGCGATAGTCTAGAAAAGCTACAACTAAACGATGCCAGTTTAGTTTTCGAACCAGAATCTTCTATAGCTCTTGGGTTTGGATTTCGATGCGGTTTTTTAGGGATGTTGCATTTGGAAATCATTCAAGAGCGACTTTCTCGAGAGTTTGATCAAGAGGTCATTACGACTGTACCAAACGTGTCTTATTTTGCTTATACCAAAAAAGGAGAGAAGCTCAATATACAGACGCCAAACGATTTACCTGATCCTACTTTGATCGATAAAGTCGAGGAGCCTTATATACGCGCACAAATAATTACTAAACCCGAGTTCATTGGCACGATTATGACCTTGTGCATGGACAAGCGCGGGACTCTTACAAAACAAAGCTATTTAACCACCGAAAGGGTAGAGTTGACATTTGAATTACCCTTAGCTGAAATAGTTTTTGATTTTTATGACAAGTTAAAATCGATTTCAAAAGGATATGCCTCATTTGATTATATCATGATAGATTATCGGGCTTCAGATTTAGTGAAGATGGACATTAAATTAAATGGAGAGAATGTCGATGCTTTATCATTTTTGGTGCATAGATCAAAATCTGATTTCATAGGTCGGAAAATGTGTAAACGACTAAAAGAATTATTACCACGTCAACAATTTATGATCGCTATCCAAGCCGCGATAGGAGCTAAAATTATCGCTCGGGAGACTATTTCCGCGTTAAGAAAAGATGTGACCGCTAAGTGTTATGGTGGAGATATTACTCGAAAAAGGAAGCTTTTAGAAAAGCAGAAAAAAGGTAAAAAGAAGATGCGTCAAATCGGATCTGTGCAGGTTCCTCAAAAGGCCTTTTTACAAGTATTAAAACTTGATGAATGATTACTTTTTAAGAACGTAGGTATACTCTACAAAATCCATGATCGGACCACCAGTTCTTGGGTCATCATTTACTAATGTTATATCTAGGCTAATCGTTTCAGATTCGTCTTTTTTACTGCTGTCAAATACGAATTCGATAATCCCTTTTTCTCCTGGTTTTATGGCGGTTCTTGTCCATTCTAAGGTTGTACATTCGCAGGCATCCACAATTTCGATTTTCATGTCCTGGTCAAGGGTATTTGTAAATACAAATTTTCCCTCTCGAATTTCACCTTTCTGTACATCCCCAAGTTCGATCAAACGTTGATCAAATTTCATATACGAATCATTCTGCGCCACCAATACATTCGCCGAAAGGCCTAAAA
>JAHDBE010000010.1 GCA_020630555.1 Saprospiraceae bacterium | reverse complement strand
CAAGCAATAGTTCGTTGTGTTTATGAAACTTAAATAGAGACTTACAGTACGTAAGTCATGATGAGGATTAGGCTTGATGCCACCGGAAGAATATAAACTTGAGAGTTGATCGCAGTATTCTAAAAAACGACGGCACCTGAGGGAAATATCACCGTTTTCATTGGATAGATCCCGAAACATTACTCGTATAAATTCTTTGTCCTTGTCTGCCATAGATAGAATAAAATCCTTAGGTGATGCTTTTTCACCGCCCCATAAAAAGCGACTCTCATGATGATTGAAAGATCTATTAATCATTGATTTGAGGTCCAATTCAGACAAATCCCAATTTTCTTGGAAACTTCTTAGACATTCCCAACGGATTTTTTGATCCTGGGAGAATCCTTGATGCACATTTTCTGCTAAAAGATTGGCGTAAGCCTTAATCAAATCCAACTTCATGCAGCAATAATAATTAAAAGGCTGGTTACATTAGCGTATGCTTTCTGCAAAAGGATTATATATCATGGAGACCGATCGCGGACGCGGTGTATTTTGTGCAGAGGATATCGTCGAAGGTTCGGTTATCGAGATATGCCCAGTCATAGTCATACCCAAAAAGGATAAATCGAATATTCATAACAGCGTTTTGCATGACTTTTATTTTAATTGGGAGGATGGGGCTGCTGCGATTGCTTTAGGGTTTGGGAGTTTATATAACCACTCCGAAAAGCCTAATGCGGATTATGAAATGCGGTTTGATTCTGATCAAATTCTCTTTAAAGCTTTGTTCGACATCAAAAGTGGACAAGAAATTTGTATTTCATATACTTCCCCGGAGGATCCTGAAGTCAAACTTTGGTTCGATCCCAAATAGTGTGCCTGTTACAATCCAGACATTTAACATTTATGTAAAGTACAAATGCTTGAATGAGGTCATTTTATCTTACTTTTGTTCAGTAGCTTCTCGCTCAATAGGATGCTGCGAATTTTTTAAATCACACAACCTGACTTATATGAAAAGAGCTCTACTTTTCCTAATCGCTTTAGTCTATTCTTTTACTTTATCTGCTCAATGTGACGAATTATTTTTTTCAGAGTATGTCGAGGGATACGCTAATAATAAAGCCCTAGAAATTTACAACCCAACATCAGAACCGATTAACCTTTCCGAATATGCTATTTTGAGGTTTAGCAATGGAAACACAACGGCCACAGACTTATATACCACCATTTTACCAGATGTAGAAATAATGCCTTATGATGTCTATGTCGTAATTGTCGATCTTACGGATACGACTTTATGGGATTCTCAATTTGACAAGCCCGTTTGGAATGGGTACAACCTACTGGACACAATTTTTGATCAAGTGACGGGATTACCTGTGACTGACAGTGATGGAAATGTAATTATTGGGCCGCAATACAGTGAAAATGGCGCGGCACTTTTTGGAAATGAGTACAATGAACGATATGATTTACAGTGCAAGGCAGATGTATTTATGAATCCAGATTATGACACGAATCGCACGATGTATTTTAATGGAAATGATGCTATGGTTCTTATTAAAGGAACTGAAGTGGCAAATGACGGATCAAACATTCTAGATGTTATTGGGGTTATTGGCGAAGATCCTACCTCTTCTATTATGGAAGATGCATGGGTAAGTGAAGACGGATGGTGGTTAACAAAAAACAGTACTCTTGTAAGAAAACCAGAAATCACTTCAGGGAGAAATGCAATTACTGATGTGGTTTTTGCCCAAGGAGGTACTTTTACTGGTGAAGAATGGTTCGATAACTTTAACAACGACTTCCAATATCTGCAAGCACATAAATCGGTATGTAACCCTAATGATGATATGAATTGGAATTTGTATAGTTGTAGTTCAGGATTTGCTTCGAATACAGAAGAAGTAAATCAGGTTGCCTTCAATTTCTACCCTAATCCAAACACAACTGGATTATTACATATCCAAGGAGAGAAACCTGTGATGTCTTACTCTATCATGAGTCAAATTGGGCAAATTGTTCAGAGAGGAAACTTTGACTTTGCTAATGAATTAGTAGACATTGATGTGTCCACTTTAAATTCGGGCATGTACTTTTTAAGTCTCCAATTTGAATCCCAAGAAATTTCAACGAAAGTTTTAGTTAAAGAATAACGAAAGGGCGCAGTTAGACTGCGCCTTTTTATTGTAAAATATAAGATCTATGAAACGGCATGGATTTGTGGTCTGGCTCTTACTATTGAGCTTTAGCCTTTTTGGTCAAAATAAAGTCTCTGGCACTCTAACCGACGGTTTTAGTGGTGAGATTTTAATTGGTGCAACTATCATCGCTGGTGATATGGCCACAGTGACCGATTTTAATGGTAAGTATGAATTGATGCTTCAAAATGGTCAGCATACCATCACGGCATCATACGTAGGTTTTGCTGAAAAAATCATAGAAATAAATGTAAATGGTGACATGGTGTTAGATATCGTCCTTGAAGGTGATAATGTCATGAAGGAAGTTACCATTACTGCTGACATTGCCATTGATCGCGAAACCCCTGTTGCTTTTTCAAACATTCCTACGATTAAAATCGAAGAGGAGTTGGCTGCACAAGATATACCCATGCTCTTAAACTCCACGCCTGGGACTTATGCGACGCAGTCAGGTGGCGGTGACGGGGATGCACGAATTACCATTAGAGGATTTAACCAAAGAAATATTGCTGTCATGCTTGATGGAATCCCTGTTAATGACATGGAGAATGGTTGGGTATTTTGGTCAAATTGGTTTGGACTCGATTTAGTCACTCAAACAATGCAGGTCCAACGAGGCTTAGGTGCTTCAAAATTATCTGTCCCTTCGGTAGGGGGAACGGTAAATATTTTAACTAAAGGGATTGATGCAAAGCGTTCGTTTCGCTTTAAGCAAGAAATAGGTAACAATGCTTTTACCCGATCAACTCTTGGTTTTACAACAGGTCGTTTGGATAATGGTTGGGCATTGTCGGCTGCGGCCTCTTACAAACAAGGTGACGGCTGGGTAGATGGTACTTTTACAAAAGGATTATTCTATTACTTAAGATTAGATAAGCAACTGGGAAATCACTTTATAAGTCTACAAGGATTTGGTGCCCCTCAAGAACATGGACAAAGACCGTTTACCGCAGAAATTGGATTGGTTGATACGGAATATGCTTCTGAAGTTGGGGTGCCCCAAGACGCCTTAATAGCGCTTTCCGTAAAAGATAAAGGAAGGCGATACAATGAGCATTGGGGAATTTATGATGGCGAACTTGTGAATTCAAGAAAGAACTTTTATCACAAACCACAATTTAGCCTTCGTCATAGTTGGCAAGCCAATGAAAAATTGTTTTGGTCTAATGTAGCCTATTTATCGATCGGTACTGGCGGAGGGACGGCACCAGATGGATTAACAATCCCCCGAACAGATGAGGGGCAAATTGATTTTGAAAGTGCAAGAGAGAATAATTTAAGTATGAATTTCGCTAAACCGGATACGCGATCTGAGCATATTTTGAGAGCGAGTCATAACGAACATTTTTGGTACGGTGCCGTAAGTACTTTAAATTATAGTTTAAATGAAACGTGGACTCTTTCAGGGGGTATAGATGGACGCTATTATCAAGGAGACCATTATCGTACGGTGTATGATCTTCTTGGTGGTTCATATTTTAGAGGGTCTGGAAATTTCAGGATTGATCAAACTAATACACAGTTATTGGAGGGTGATCGATTTGATTACGACTATAGCGGGTTTGTTAGATGGGCAGGAATTTTTGGACTTGCGGAATACAAAAGGGATCGTTTTTCTGCATTTATAAACTTATCCGGTGCAGTCACTGGATATAAATTAGAAGACTACATGAAACCTAAAGTAGTCGAGTTAGCGGATACTACTTTATTTGTAAGCTTTAACGATCCTGTGGAATATAATGGCCAAAGCTATACCGTGGATTCACCAGAAGCCGTAGACCAGATTGTAGATTGGGTCAATTTAAATTCGGCGACTATTAAACTTGGAGCGTCTTATGATCTGACCGAACAACATGGTGTTTTCGTCAATACTGGGTACTTATCAAAAGCTCAGCGTTTTAATAATGTAATCAACAACAATAGATTTGGCACATCAGTCTCTGAGTTTAATAATTACGATAATGAAAACATCATTGCTTTTGAAGCGGGCTATAATTTTAGGTCTTCAAAATTTTCTGCTAATCTTAATAGCTATTATACCATTTGGAATAATAAACCTTTAGATCGCACATTAACAATTCCTCTAGACCCCAGTGATCCTGATAGTGAGATGATTCCTGTAAATATTCCAGGAATTGATGCTTTGCATAAAGGAATAGAGTTGGACTTTGCTTACAAGCCTATGAGCAATTTAAGTATTGAAGGATTAATGTCTTTAGGGGATTGGAAGTGGAATTCTGGAGAAACGGCCACCGTGGTTTTGCCTAATGACGTCATTTATCAATATCAATTTGATGCTACTGGTGTCCACGTAGGTGATGCAGCTCAAACGCAGTTTGGGGGACTCGTTCGATATGAACCGGTTGATAGATTTTATCTAAAGTTAAATGCCACTTACTTTGGGAAGAACTTTGCGGATTTTCAGCCAGAGAACTTACAAGGAGAAGACGGCGGTACAGATTCTTGGGAACTTCCAGCATATACGTTATTCTCTTTTCATACTGGATATAGCTTTAAACTTGACGATTATCGATTGAGCATTCGAGGAAATATTTTGAATCTTTTTGATGAAACTTATGTCAGCGACGCACGAAATAACGATACATTTAATAGCCCCGCATTTAATGATTTTGATGCTAAATCAGCCTCGGTTCACTTTGGACAAGGACGTAGATGGACAGTATCTTTTCAAATAGGATTTTAACGGATTAAAATAGAATTATGAGATTATTTTCATTCATTTTTGTTTTATGCCTTACGGCAAATTTTACGTACGCTCAGGTCGACATTAGTGATGCTAGAGCCGAAACCGAAGGAACCGTAGTCACGGTGGAAGGTGTGGTTACTAATGGATTTGAATTAGGAATCATACGATACATACAAGATGACTCCGGAGCCATTGCCGTTTACCCAGGCAATGGATCGGTTGGTGATTTTCCCAACGATGTATCTCGGGGAGATCGTATTCAAGTAACAGGCCCCCTTAAGTCTTTTAATGGCTTGTTAGAAATAGATCCCGTTCAGGACTACACGGTAATTAGTCAAGGTAATGCCTTGCCAGACCCTATGGTTGTAATGCCTGGACAAATCAATGAAGAAAATGAAGCACGTTTACTTAAAGTGGAAGGTGTCACTTTTGAGAATGGCGGTTCCGTGTTTACAGTGGGTAATTTTAGTTTTTCAAACGCAGATGGAGAATCGGAAATATATGTACGGTCAGGACATCCACTATTAGGAACAACTGTACCACTTGCCACCGTAGATCTTACTGGTATTAGCTCTGAATTTAATGGTTTATATCAACTTTTACTTCGCGATGCAAATGATATAGAAATTGCAGATGATTTCTATATCACTTCGGCTGTCACACAATCAGATATTAATACGACAGGATTTACCTTAAGTTGGGAAACAAATGCAGATGGTGTCGGTGGTGTGCGATATGGCACTACTCCAGACATGGACCAGAATGTTAATGGATCAGCTTCTGTCATGGGTCAGCACTCTGTTCAACTTACCGGATTAGAACCCAATACCTTTTATTACTGTCAAGCTTACGCCACTGGATCAATGGGTATGGCAGAATCTAACAGGGGATTCTATACTACAGGATCGACTTCTAATGGTTGGGTGCAAGTATATTTTAATCACGATGTAAATGGTAATCTATCCACAGGACAATTTCCAGTCAACACGACGCCTGCTGCTATGGAAGGAGCGATCATTGAGCGCATTCAAAATGCTCAAAACACCATTGATTTTAGCATGTACAACTGCAATCGACCTACCATAATTCAGGCTTTAACCGATGCATATAACAATGGTGTACAGGTGCGATACATTACTGATGATGAGACGGCTAACCTTGCCTTAATGGATCCTGTACCTCCATTTCCAATATTAAAAGGAAATGGTGGAAGTCCATTAATGCACAACAAATTTGTTGTGATTGATGCAGACTCAGAAACAGATTCATGGGTTTTATCAGGATCAGTTAATATGACCGATCAAAACATTGCGACAGACTATAATAACTTAGTAGTTATACAGGACATTACATTGGCGAAAGCCTATACCATAGAATTTGAAGAAATGTGGGGCACGGACGGACCTAATCCAGGGGTATTTAGTGTTGCGTTTGGTGAAGACAAAGTAGACAATACACCTCACATTTTTAATGTCGCTGGAAAAACAATTGAGTCTTACTTCTCTCCTAGTGATAATACAGCTACGGAGATTGCAAAAGCCATCAGAAACGCGGAAGAAGAGGTAAGTTTTGCCTTATTAACCTTTACCTATAACGATTTAGGTGACGCCATCGTTGACGTACACGATTCTGGATTAATTGTAAGAGGAATAATTGATAACATCACCGATACAGGGTCAGAATATGAGTACTTAATTAATAATGGAGTAGATGTTATGCAGGATGGATCCTCTAAACAAACGCACCACAAATACGCCATAATTGATCCTCAATCCTCGGTTTCACAGCCTAAAGTTATTACTGGATCACACAACTGGTCTAATGGTGCCAATAGTAGAAATGATGAAAACACCTTAATTTTTCACGATTCTGATATTGCTAATATTTTCTATCAAGAATTTGAAGCTAGGTGGTGCGAAGCAACTACTGGAGTAAATTGCACTACTTCCATAATCGAGCAAGAGATTGATGGGCTAGAATGGCATATTGCGCCAAATCCAGTACATGAGGATGCGATTATGACCCTGCGCTCAAAAAGTGTAGGTAGTTTTAGAGTATTGATTTATGATGAACTGGGACGTCTACATCAGAGCCATGTTTTACCTCATGTGGATGCTACTAAAACACAGTATCCTCTTAATTTTAACGGTTTAGTTGCGGGGATTTATACGGTTGTCATCGAAAATGATTTAGGTAGAGAAAGTCAAAGAATTATAAAACAGTAGCTCTGACATATAGTATAAAATCGTATATAAATTTTTGTGTTATACTATTTTATTCTAACTTGACGGCTGCGAATTATTTAAAACGAAAATCATTCATATTATGAAAAGACTAATTACTATGCTTGCGGCGGTATGCTTTTTGGGTGTAGCTGCATCAGCACAAGTTGGATTTGGTGCTGGTTTAAGTTTATTTGATAGCGACTATTTTGGCATACAAGCTAAGCTTATTTACGACATTGAAGAAAACTCTGGAAAACCACTAGAAATTCATGCAAAAGGTACCTACTACTTTGAAAACGATAATGTAGGTGTATTTACAATTGATGGTGATGCACATTGGAGATTATTAACTCTAGGTGAAAACGTCAATTTTGCCCCATTTGCTGGACTAAACTGGACACGGGTAAGTGTGGATATCGGAGGCGTTTCTGGAAGTGACAGTGAGATTGGATTAAACTTAGGAGGAAGTTTTGAATTCCCTATCAGCGATAGATTAATCTACGCAGAGCCTAAGATTATCATAGCAGGAGCTGAAGCATTTGTTATTTCAGCAGGTGTTCGCTTCTAAATCGAAAAGGTATGAACTTTTAAGCCTCGCACTTTGTGTGAGGCTTTTTTTATGCCATGACATAAGGTATCCAGAATTGAGCAAATAGTAAGATTAACGCAATAGAGATGATATTTAAAACGATCCCTGCTCTTGTCATCTCACTTACTTTTAAATAGCCCGATGCGAAAACAATGGCATTTGGTGGTGTCGCCATAGGCAACATGAATGCGCAACTAGCAGCCATAGTTGTCGGAATAAGGAGTTCCAATTTGTCACCGTTAAGTCCGAGAGCTATTCCGGCTATTACAGGAGCAAAAATGGCTACAAGAGCTACATTACTCAATAACTCAGTCATGAATAAAATCACTGTAACAAGTATAAGTGTTACCATAAACCAACTGATCTGATTATTTGAGGAAACTAATTGACCTATGTAATCAATTACTCCATTGTCGGCCATGGTTTTGGCTAAAGCCAATCCCCCACCAAAAAGAATTAAAATTCCCCAAGGAAGTTTTCGTGTATCACTCCAGTCTAAAGAGAATTTTCCTTTATTAAAATTAAGTGGCCATGTAAATAGAGAGAAGGCAGCAAGCAAACTAATCCCTGCATCAGACAATTTAACATTCGGCACATATGGACTTTCGGAGTACGTATTAAAAAAATCATTAATAAGATTTCTGAAAACCCATAAACTTATAGTCAAGAAAAAAATTAACAGGACTCGCTTTTCTTCAATTTTAATAGGGCCTAACTTCTTAATCTCCTTTTTTATTAGTGCGTTTGTATCGGATCGATTTGTAAGTTGATTTGGGTATATCCATAAAACCAAAACGAAGTAGATCACGAAGAGCATAATGACACTAAAGGGCAGACCCATGAAGATCCAATCTAAAAAGGATATTTCTAATCCATAGGTTTTTTCTAGAAACCCCACTAATACCGTATTGGGTGGTGTACCAATTATTGTGGCAATACCTCCCACATTTGCGGAGAAAGCTATGCCAAGCATAATGGATATCGCAAAATTTTTATCCCCCTGCGTAAAGCCATCATCGTCATTTTTTAAAAGCTCGATAACCGATAATGCAATGGGAAGCATTACTACAGTTGTAGCCGTATTACTTATCCACATGCTAAGAGAGGCAGTCGCAATCATAAATCCCAGCAAAACTCGATTCGGTCCAGATCCTGTAAAACGCACAATATTTAATGCTATACGCCTGTGTAAACCCACTTTTTCTAAGGCTAAGGCCATAACAAATCCTCCAAAAAACAAAAAGACAATGGGACTGCCATAATTTGCAGCCGTTGTGGTCATATCTGAAATCCCTAATATCGGAAAAACTACAAGTGGGATTAATGCCGTAACCGAAATCGACACGACTTCACTCATCCACCAAACAATCATCCAGAGGCTCACAGCCAAAACCTTATCGGCTTGTCCACTAATGATTTCAAAGGGTAAATTATAAACCACAAAAAATAGTAGTGGGCCGAGGAATAAGGCCACTTTTTTTATAAGGCTAAAGCTATCTTTCACTGAAATACGTTGTGTCTTTGCGAAATTATCAATTTGCCTGCATTTTGTCGTTACTGAATACAAGCTGAAATAATGCGAATCTCCACTGAATTATAATTCTAAAAGATGGGTATTTTACATCAAAATAGTTAGAATGAAAAATAGAATTCTCATCATTGCGATGATTTATTTCTTAATGTGTCCGATATCATTAAGATCCCAAACAACTTTAGACTTGGGTTCGACCGTACTTACGGAAAGAGAAGTAGCCATAGGTATCAATGTACCATGGGAAATACTCTGGGGCCCGGATGATCATATTTGGGTCACTGAAAAATTTGGGCGTGTACTAAGAATAGAGCCCACCTCTGGATTAACAACAACTATATTGGACATCGCCAATATAATTCATGTGGATTCTGAACCCGGCTTACTTGGAATGACTTTTCATGCCGAGTTTGAATCTAATCCTCTAGTCTATCTCGTATATAATTACGAGCAAGGCTTTAACATTAAAGAACGATTGGTTCGATATACCTGGGATGGAACATCCTTAATTAATCAAGAAATTATTCTAGACAATTTAGATGGAGGTGGTATTCATAACGGTTCGCGGTTGTTGTTTTCAATGGATGGAAAAATCTTAATGACCACCGGGGATGTAGGAAGTGGAAATTTGTCTCAGGATATGAGTTCGCCAATGGGAAAATTACTGCGTATAAATCCCGATGGTACGATTCCAGAAGACAATCCAGATCCATCAAGTTATATCTGGAGTTACGGACACCGAAATGCACAAGGTTTAGCTTATGGTCCAAATGACCAATTGTACTCCTCTGAACATGGTGCCCAATCCTCGGATGAATTTAATATCATCGAAAAGAACAGAAATTATGGTTGGCCAAATGTACAAGGAGAATGTAATACCAATGTAGAAATGGCATTTTGTGAAGCAAACAACGTTAAAGAACCTCTTATTGAATTTACTCCATGCGTCGCAGTAAATGGCATAGAATATTATAATCACCCTGCCATTCCTGAATGGAAAGGCACTATGCTTATGGCGGTCTTAGGAGGTTTTGTACAAGATGCGCGCATTAGTGTTCTTCGATTTAATGAGGATGGCACTGAAATTATTGGCGAAGATCAATTCTTTGACAACTACGGTCGACTCCGAGATTTATGCATCAACCCTCACAATGGGGCAGTCTATTTTGCAACAAACGGAAACTTCTATCCTAGTTCAGGACCGAACCGCATCATCGAATATCGAAACCTTGAGTATGTACCAACGTCTGTTCCAGAAGCTCTATCAACCCAAAACATTCAAGTCACTCCTAATATTTTATCAAATTCGGATGTATTGCAGGTGGTATTTTCAGAAGGTTTTAAAAATGGACAATACGCCATCTTTAATTTTGACGGAAGTCATATGAGACAAGGAAAAATACATGATTTAAACATGTCGATTCATATAGACAATTGGGCGTCCGGTTCTTACTTTATCAAAGTAGAAAGTAAAAAAGGAATCATCACAAAAAAGTTTGTAGTCAATAATTAAAATTCTGATCTTCAAAATTCATGTATTCCCAAGCTGATTGGTAGGCATTGTTATGTTCGCAAAAGTCTGCGAGCGATTGAAAGAGTGGATTCGAGGACAATGTGCTTAGATCACCGATAATAATAAGCTTCATTTTGGCTCGTGTCATGGCGACATTCAAACGTCTGAAATCTGAAACAAATCCAATGTCGTTTCGATCATTGGATCGGACCAGGCTTAAGTAAACGACATCTCTTTCTTGCCCTTGAAATCCATCAACGGAATCCACTTCTATGTCATATCCATGCCATTCCGTAAGTCCTCCTATTTGGTCGCGAATAAATCGCACTTGTTCTGCGTAAGGAGTTATAATTGCAATAGAACTATTCGTGTAATTAGAGTGATTCTGAATAAAATGTTCTCTAAGAATGAAAAATTCTCCTTCATTTTTTAGACTTAAGGTTTTGTTGTTGCGAGTTTCCTCAAAACCACATCCACTGGTGTCTATGAAAGTAAAAGGAATATCATCAGGATAAAGTCGTCTGTTTTTAACTGAGGGATCGCTTTGGAGGGAGCCATTATAAAAGCTTTGGTTAGGAAAGGCCAAGATCGCATTATTCATACGATATTGAGTTTTAAGCAAGTAACTATATTCAACATGACCACTCATCCGATCTAGAAGTGTCACATCAAGTCCGAGATCCTTTGCTTTTTTACTTTTTACTGTTGGCGGTAGTTGCATATGATCGCCAACTAAAAAGCTGCGTTCGGCCTTCAGCATGGCTACCCAACATTCCGGTTCTAAAGTCTGAGACGCCTCATCGATAATCAAGGTATTAAATCTTACTCCTTCTAATTTTAAATCAGCCGATCCTATTAAGGTACAAGCAACAACCTTAGATTCGCTTATGATTTGTTCTACTAATCGTTCCTCCAGGTCCTTGGCCCATTTACGAAGTTCGCGTGCCTCTTTAAAAAGCATCGTCCTTTCGGCACGCTCGGTTGCACCATATTTACGTTTATGTGTTTTAGCCTGTTTTAATGCAGCCTCTGCTTCAATACGTACTTTTTTTATATGTGCCCAATCGCCGTGGTTTCTTAATTGTTCGGAGAGTGTTAAATGATTGACGTGATCTCCTACCCGCGTTACATGACCTATCCTCAATACGGGAATACCAAAAGAGTCGAGACGACGAACTAATAAATCCACAGCATTATTACTCGGAGCACAGATTAGGATTTTTTTCTCGATTTGAACTAATTTTCTGACGAGCGCAACTATGGTCGTGGATTTTCCTGTCCCAGGAGGTCCGTGAATAATTCCGAATAGATCACTTTTGACAATAGTGTTCACAGCCTGTGCCTGAATTTCGTTTAAGCCATGGTTTGTAAGTTTAGAGTGGTCAGTTTCGTTTCTTTTATTGCTAATTTTTGACTTACGTCGAATGGCTTCGCGGAGATCCTTAATACGTTCATCTTTTGAATAAATAAGTTCATGTACAGCATCCTTCATAACTCGATATGGTCGTTCGTCATGAACCAATTGAATATCATACTTAGCACCCGAAGGAAAATCGTTTATCTCGATAATATGGGGATGTACCATTACTGCCATTTTGGTTCGTTTTGCAAAGGAAATAATCCCTTTGAATCCGTTTTTTAAATCATTAGATGCAAAAACAGTACAGGCCATTCCATTTTTAAATTTATCCTGGACATCTAAATGTTTATTTTTTTCGAAAACGAGCTCGATTAATTCACCAGCACCAAAATGTTTTTTAGATAGAATTGCAGAATGCCAATATACACCAGCATTAATTTTGTCTTGAATGGACTTTGCTTTATCTATTTTCTGATAATACTGTTCCTCTTCTTGTCTTTCTAACTCAATGGCCTCTAACAAAGTCTTATATCTATCCACCTGATCCATGATCAAATATCTTTTTAAATCTGTACAAAGTTGGATACAAACATGACCTTTCTTTATAATTTAGTCTTAAAGGGTAAAGAAAATTTGGATTATGCTAAGAATAAAAGCAGACTTAAAAGAATTTCAATCTGAACTTAAAATGGCGGTATCTGATTTACTTTCATTAACAGAAAAGGTAAATCATGAGGAGTTAAAATCAACAGTTTTAGAGATCCAATCGCATATAGATGATCCATTTCTTTTTGTTATTGTAGGAGAGGTAAAAGCGGGAAAAAGCAGCTTTGTAAATGCCTTATTAAATACCAAGGAAGAAATTTGTAAGGTAGCTCCAGGCCCCATGACTGATACTATCCAACAGATTCATTTTGGCGAAAGCCATAAAGAAATAAGTATTAATTCCTACCTCAAAAAGATCACTTATCCCGAACCTATTCTAAAAGAAATATCGATTGTTGATACACCAGGAACTAATACTATTATTGATCATCATCAAGAAATTACGGAGCGGTTTATCCCCCACTCCGACTTAATTGTTTTTGTTTTTGAAGCTAAAAATCCTTATCGACAATCTGCCTGGTCCTTTTTTGATTATATCAATGCTGATTGGAGAAAGAAGATAATTTTTGTTTTGCAGCAAAAGGATTTAATGGAGGAAGAGGATTTAATAATCAACATGGAAGGCGTCAAATCTCAAGCAGAATCCAAAGGAATAAATAATCCTCATGTATTCGCTGTTTCTGCAAAATATCAGATTGATGGAAAACCGAATAGTGGATTTGATGTGCTTTTTGATTTTATCTCTGAAAATATTACCGATGGCAAGGCCCCAATATTAAAACTAATCAACAAAGCAGAAACAGCAATTCAGATTAATACGCGGATATCTGATAGTGTAGGATTGCGAGAAAAGCAATATTTACTAGATAAAGACTTTAGAGATAATATTCGCCAGACGATGAATCAACAGGAGAAAAAAACCTCTAAGCAAATCGCTTTTCTGATTGAAAATCTAATAGCAGCATACGATAGAATTACTAAAAAAACTGGAGAAAGACTTGAAGAAGGATTGTCGGTGATGAATTTATTAAAAAGGTCGTTCTCTTCTTTATTTTCGACAGAAGCGGGGCCTAAAGAATGGCTAGAGGCGATAGTTAAAGATTTTGAGCAGCAGTTGAATATCGAATTAAAAGCTCGCCTTAATGAGGGTGTTATTGATGTCGCAGACAATATTCAGACCATGGCCAAATTAGTAGATGCTCAGGTCAAAAATAGTCCAAACGTCCTCTTAAATAGTGATATGATTTTCGCCGATATCGCGGAAAAGCGGGCTAATATTTTAAAAGAACTCCAACAAGGCTTTTCTAACTTTTTAAATGATTCTGAAAATTTTTATGATAAAGCCATGTTTAAGGAATCTGAAAATATGGCTCCAAATCTGGCAGCGGGAGGAGGAATCGCGGTGATTGGGGTAATTCTGGCTACCTTGGTTAATGGAATGGTCTTTGACATCACTGGAGGCATTTTAACCACTCTTGGGATTTTGTTTGCTGGGGTTAGTGTTGGATTTAAGCGTAGAAAAATACTTTCTGGATACAAAGAGGAAATTAATAATGGTCGCGAAGCGATAGAGTCTAATGTAAGTCAAAAACTGACTGATTATACTTTAAGAATTAAGCAAAGAATTGACAGCAATTTTGCAAATCTTGATTTGCATTTAGTAGAAGAAGAAACTTTTATAAACAGCATAAAAATGGAGAGCAATCAGGTATACACCCGATTAACGCAACTCATACCGAAATTAAGTAAACTCCTTTAAGCCTCTAACACATCTTGATAAAGGATCGGTCTTGGGTATTCTTCATTTAAAATATGTTTTAACACATCAAAGGAAGTAACAACACCTTTTAATTCATTTCTAAGGTTTACGACAGGTAAAGTTTTAAATCTTTTATCCATAAACAACTCTGCCGCAGTTCCTACTTTATCCAGTGGTGTTATACGCACTACATTGGTAATCATTAAATCCTTTACAGTTAAGCCTTCTGTGCTTTTTCCTGCCTTAGTATGTTTCCACAAATCAAAGGTTGTAATTAATCCCACAAGTTTTCCTTCCTCTACTACCGGAAGTTGATTTAGGGACTGTGACTCCATGAGTTCCATTAAATTTCCGATGGATTGTTCAGGATCTACCACTTGAGGATCAGTGGTCATAATGTGACGTACTTGTTCATTCAACATAGTTGGAAGTATTTGTTATCTATAAGATACAAATTTTACTCAGTCTTCAGAAAGATCCACTGACTTGTTTAAGTCCATTAATAAATCTTCCAAATGTTTCTTTGTCAAGGGTTTATCTATCAGACCTTTAATAAGGGGATTGTTCTCTGCTCTAGATTTATCTGATGGATTAAGAGAAGTAGTAAGCATTAAAACGATAGGCGTGTGCTCAAAATCAAAGTCTTCAAACTTTTTTAAAAACATCCATCCATCTATTTTAGGCATGTTGATATCTAAAAAGATCACATCAGGTAAGGCCTCGTTCGAAATTTTAAGCTTTTCAAAATAATTTAAAGCCTCTTCAGGTCTTTGAAAGAATATGTCATCCTGAGATAAATTACATTTTTCAAGAATTATCTGGTGATAGAAGTTTGTCGCTTCATCATCGTCTATAAAAACGAGTTTATTAAACTTCTCCATACAATTCCTTTTGCGGTAGACTAAAATAAAAAGTACTTCCCTTCCCTAGTGCAGATTTTACATCGATTTTTCCATTGTGTTTATCTACAATTAATTTACAAATTGCCAATCCTATTCCTGTACCATCAAATTCTTCTTTCAGATGAAGTCTTTTAAAAATACCGAATATATTCTTCTGAGAATTTTCCTCTATTCCTATGCCATTATCTTTTATTTCAAAATATACTCTGTTATTTTCAAGAAAGTTTCTAATCTCAATTTTAGGCCTCGTCCCTTGTTGAATAAATTTCAAGGCATTCGTGAATAAGTTTTGAAAAAGCTGCTTTATTAAAGATTTGTCGCCGTACACGACCGATTCATTAAGTGAATAAATAAATTCTGCGTTTAAGTTGTCAATGATAGAGGCCAAATCAGATTCGAGTTCATTAAATATCGTCCTTAGCTCAAACGATTCAAGATCAAGTTCTTTATTTTTTGCTAAGGAGAATTTCAATAAATCCTCTATTGTATTTCTCATCCTATCGGAGCCTTGAGTTATATAGTCGAGGTACTTTTTTTCGTTATCTGAAAGTTTTTCTGAAGCGCTTTTATTGAGAAGTTTCGAGAAGTTAATCACGTTTTGTAGTGGCGATTTCAAATCATGAGAAGCCAAGAAGGCGAAATTTTCAAGTTGAAGTCTTTCATCTATATATTCTGTTAATTGCGTTTCTCTATCGGTTATAATCGCATTGAGTTTATTTAATTGTCTATTTCGTCGTTTTTCAGACTGCCTTAATCTCCACACGTTTAAGAGAAGCATAGATGATAGGATTAAAAATCCAGTAATGATCCAACGCCTTCGTCTTTCTTCAGCCAAATCATTCACCTTGGATTCCAACTGTCTATCAATGTCATTCAGAGTGAGTTCGTATGACCTGTGAATGATATCTGTTCTATTTCGAATCGACTCATTTCGCACTAAACCATCAATCTTAATCTTTTGAAACTCATGAACTTCCTCGAACATTTGCTTTTTAGTCCCATAATTTATTATGGAATCCAAAACAATTTGCTTCCATCCTATTTCTCTTCGATTATCTAGGTGATGGTAAAGAGACTTGAGTTCATTAAAATTTAAACCTTGGCTTTCGCCAATGTCAAACATGATTAACTGACTGAGAGGTTTAAGCTTTAAAGTGTCCGAAAAGTATGACTCAGAAAGTCTATTATAAATCTCATTAAAAAGAAATCCATTGGATTGCTTCTTAGATCCATATAGCGCCGATAGCAAAAATGTTTTTCCTATGAGTTCTGTGGCAAAACTATCCGGAGTTTCGAGTTGAACGCCTTTATAATTTTTCGCGAACAAGCTTGCCTCACTTGCTAGAGCTTTATTTAATTCTGCGGAGTTTTGAAGTTGATACTTCAATGCAATTTCTGCAGCATACGTAAAATTCTCGCTGGCTTTTCGAAATTCACTAATCTCTGAAAAACTCTCACCCAGCAATCTAAAGATGAAAACTTCCCTCCTAGAATTTATGCCATTCAATCTTGATTCTTCAATCGCTTTAAATGCATTTTCAATCGACAAATCTAATTCCCCAGCGGCTCTAGAATTCGTAGCCAAATCCATGTAATACATCATTTTGGATTCTGGATTAAACTCATCAATAATTTCATCAACCTCGTTATGATAGGCCAGGATATCATTTTTGTCAACTCCATTTAAGAGACGTTGACCCGCTCTTTTTGTACGAATGAAACGATATGCAATATTTTTGTTTTCTACACAATGAAGGATTTGATCACCCTCCATGGACAAAGAGTCAAAAACATTTTTTTTAGAATAGGCTAATGAAGTATAAAGTTCGCAGGTTAATAGTAGAATTTTGGTGTGACAATCGTCAATATGTGGAACTATGGAATATATAGAATCCACAAAAATCTGAGCACTGTCTAAATTCACAAAAAAAGACCGATAATATGCGATTGAGGCAAGACCACGAACATATTTATTTAAAGACTTCGGATCAAATCTCTGCTCTATTTGCCGAGATAAATCCCGCATGTCCTTTTCACTTAATGAACCATCTAAAACGAGACGCTCATCGATCTCATGATACTCAGTCTGAGCCTCACTTGTACTCAAGCAAACGAAAAAAACAAATGCCAGAAGAAATACTCTGGTGAACATGAAAGATTTATAACTTGATTAGTATTTAAATATACTGAATAACTGAAGTTCTAAGCTCTGTCAATCTGTGTGTGGCATGAAAAACAAAAAAGCCATTTCACTTAAGGCGAAATGACTTTCAATGTACCTGGGTCTTCCCAGCAGAAAAGGTAATTATCTTACTTCAATTTTTGTGCCAGAATAAAGTTTGGAAAATTACAGGCACTATATCTAACATCTTTAACAAATTTAATAGCCCCTGTCTAAAGCGCATTTCAAGTTCTAATGATTATGAATTCTTCAAAATTAATCACAATATTATTTTAGGGTCTGTATCCTATTAAAGCCCTTATTCACGCGACTTCATTCAATTATCTGAACAATTTCTCCTATTTTAATATTACGTAGATGATTGTTCTAGGCGAATTAACTTAACCCCACTATGAAAAGCCAGTATTATGAAACGTCTGCTTACAATCTCCTTACTTTTTTTTTCGTGCTTACAAGCATGGTCTCAGTGCAGCTGTAACAACTGTCCTGTCAGTACACCGGCTAATGTTCCAGTCGTCGCCACATTAAATGTAAGTGGTTCTACAAATGACATATTAAATCAAAACGGCCAGCGCGTCTGTGAGGTATGTATCGATTTGGAACATGAAGCCATTCGAGAGATGGACATGGAACTAGTAGCCCCCAATGGCTCATCCGTAGAATTAATGATTGATAATAGTCTGGCTTTTGGACCTTTGGATTTTGTTACCGTCTGTTTTCTCCCATGTGACCAACCCGTTATGCCAGACCCTGGAAATAGCGATAATTGGACAGCCTCTGAATTTGTCCAAGGAAATGGACCTTTTACTGGTACGTATTATCCCTCAAGTGGTTGCCTAGAAACCGATCTATCCGGATCATTAAATGGGACATGGACTCTAAACATGCTTGATAATGTCTTCTTATTTGATGGTGTACTTAACGATTTTGAAATAAAATTTGCGGACGCAGCAGGTATAACTTGCCAATCTAACAATGGCTGTGAATCCGTAGCCCCATGTTCAGCATTTGCCGGAAATCTACCAGTGAGCTTTCAATCATTCTGCGAGGGAGATCCGAACCTGAATTTTAATTGGACCATAGATTACTCCGGAGGAACAGAGCCAGATCCTGCTTTATTTGGCTATGAATTTATCATTTCTGAAAATGGGATTATTTTGGATATAACAGATAATCTTGATTTAACGAGTTATAGTCCAGGCGTATATTCTGTATGTGGTTTTTCATTCTTGCTCGATGATGAACCTTTAATACCATCACCTGACGGAAGTTTAAGCATCTCTGATATTGAAAGTGATATTACAAACGAATTGTACTGTGCCGATCTCACGAATTCATGTGCTCAGATTACCATCGTTGAAGCTGCAGATGCGAGTATTTCTGGACCCATGGATGTATGTGCAGGTGAATTAGTTGAATACCTTAATGACAACCATGACGCTAATGCATCTTACATTTGGTCGATCGTATCTGGATCGTTTAGCATGTTTACTTCGAATGCCGATGGAAGTGGCGTCTTGGTTCAGTTCATTTCAGGACCAGGAGAATTATGTATCACGGAGGTAAATCCGACTTGTGGGGATGTCGAAGATTGTATACAGATTAATGTAGAAGAAATCCCTAATATCACTCTCCTACCTACTCAATTAGAATGTGCTGGTAGCACTGTCGATTATATATTTCTTCCCACACTGGATAATCCATCCAATTTTAATTTTACAGTCACAGGTGGAAGCATTGTGGCCCTAGATGCCGATCAAATTTCTGTCCAGTGGGATAATACTGCCACAAATGGGTCCATTTGTTATGATTATACGACACCAAGTTGTAATTCTAACCAACCCATATGTTACGAGGCAAATATTTTTGAAACATTTGACGATTTTACTTTAGCACCATTATCCGACGCCTGTCAAGGAGATGAAGTCACAATTATTGGCCCTGTCGATCCTAGTATCACGGAATATCTCTGGAGTGTTAATGGTGCTACCATCATTTCCTCCCCTTCAAATATGGTTAATGTGGAACTCGATGAAGTAGGATTAGCTACCATTTGTCTTGTCGTTGTCAATGTATGTGGACCAGGTAATGAAGTATGCGTAGATACTGATGTTTTTGCTATCCCTTCGATTACCGTACCCACTGACACTTTAAGCATCTGTACATTTAGTTCGACCCTTATCGCAGAGGCCACAACTAATAACTCAAGTATTGTGGAATGGTTTTTAATATCCGGCAACAACGGTGTCATCATAAACGAACCTTCTAATCTAGTCACCGATGTTTCTTTCCCAGAGACGGGATTATATGAATTTGGCGTAAGCCTAACGGAAAATGGCTGCTCTGATACGGCAAAGCTCGTTGTAAACTTATCAGTTATCGATTTTACATTTGATCCGCTTAGCGCAGTTTGCCAAGGAGAGCAAGTAACTATTGAGGGACCAGTTGATCCAGAAATAATAGAATACATATGGACAATCGACGGTGGAACAATACTTTCGACTCCTGGGAATATCGCAAATGTCGAGTACTCAGAAATCGGACAAGTTAATTTATGTCTTGTTGTAGTTACTGACTGTGGCCCAAGCACTGAAACCTGCCTTTTAACCGAAGTTGTTCCTGTACCTTCCATAGACATTGAGCCTGACTCTTTAAGTATTTGTGAATTGAGCACAACACTAGTCGCAGAGGCCACTTTAAGTAACAATAGTCTGATTGAGTGGATATTAATATCTGGAGATAATAACGCAATCATAACTGATCCGAACCAACTCGTTACTGATGTGATTTTTCTGGAATATGGCCTTTATGACTTTGGCGTAAGCCTAACAGAAAACGGCTGTTCGGACACGGCTTATGTGGTCGTGGATTTAACTGATGGAATCGACTTTGGCAATTTAAATTATACCTGTACAGGAACTGGAACCTACACGGTAAACTTTGAATTATTTAATGGTAATGGCCCCTATCTTGTCGACGGTATTGAAATTGAAGGAACTATCTATAATTCTGAAGAAATACTCAGTGGTACTGGGTTTAGTTTTACAGTTACGGATCAACAAGGTTGTCTTTTACTTATTGAAGAATCGTATGATTGTCCTTGTTTATCGAGCGCGGGTACAATGGATATCACGGAGATTTTAGAAATATGTATTGATACTGGTCTACCAGCCGTGGGTATACATAATCAAGACGACATTTTGGACTTTAATGACACGGGCGCTTATTTCTTTCATACAAACGCGGATGAAGAGTTAGGTGTTGTCCTTGGATTTAATGACACCGGTGAATTCTTCTTTGATCCATTAACCATGTCTCCGGGTATTTCATATTTTATTTCTTACGTTGTAGGAAACAATAATAATGGAATACCAGATGAGAGCGATGTTTGTTTGTCTGTTGCCCCTGGTGTAGAAGTCATTTTTTATACCTCCCCTATTGTAGAGATAGTAGATTTTCAAGGTACTTGTCAAGACACATTTAACTTGTCTATTTTGGAAAACCCTGTTGGTGGAGTATGGACTCTTCTGTCTGAACCTGATATGGCTCAAGCCAATGTTACTGATAAGACAATCAATATGAATCTTCCCGGAATCTATGAACTTATTTATAGTTCTTCTGAAAACGATTGCACAACACAGGATACATTAAGTTTAGAATATTGGTCTATACCTGATATATCTAATCTTGACCTCTCCTGTTCAAATGATTCTTTTACTGTGTCATTTGACATTGTAAATGGCACTGCTCCCTATTTTATTAACGGAAATGAGATTACGGGTAATAATTATACATCATTAGCTTTTGCATCGGGAGAAAATTATGAGTTCTTAATCAGTGACATAAATGGATGTCTTTCTGTGCCGATTTCAGGAATAAGATTATGTGATTGCCAGGCTGAAGCCGGCACGATGTCTAGTGAGGTCATTAGCTTTTGTCCCGATCAAGGATTTGTTTTTTCGGCCGTCCATAATGCTGATGCTTTTATCTCGTCTAACGAAATTGGAATCTATGTTTTACATGATAATCCTAGCAACGCCCTTGGGAACATTTTGGATATTCAAAATGATGGATTTTTTGAATATGATAATTCGTACGGAACAGACCTAACACTATATGTGTCTTATGTCGTTGGAGAAGAAATCCAGGGCAATATTGATTTAAACGATCCATGTTTGTCCGTTAGTTTTGGTCAAGAAGTTATGATAGGATCCTACCCTTCACTTATGTTGAATATAGATTCTTTGACTTGTGAGATGGGCTTTATTTTATCCGCATTCAGCAATGGCACTTCGGGAAATTGGGATTTAGTATCCGTACCAAATGGAGCCAATTTAGATACTTTAATTATTTCTGAAGAGATTTTCTCCGCTATGACTCAAAACACTGGAGAGTACACTATTTCATATACTGCCTCCAATGGAAACTGCGACCTCGTGGAATCTCTTAAATTTACGATTGCGGAATCTCCCAGCATTGAAAACCTGAGTTACCTCTGCCATCCGGAGACAGGAGCTGTCATCGTAAACATTGATTTTACAGATACTTCTGATAGTATTTATTTCAATGAAATATGGATTGGTGGTACTTTTTTCCAGGACAGCTTTGAGATGAGTACAATTGATGAGACTATTACGTTTAGCTATGGTGGAGACTGTACTTTAGAGGTCGATCTATTTTATTCTTGTGACTGCGAAACAGTTAACGTAGAAAATTTATTTGTTTGTGAGGGATCTCCGAATATTGCCATTTCAGAACTTGTCCAGAGTACCGTTGTCGGTGAATTAATATTAACTAGTTTTCCAGGAATGAACGCCCCTCAAATTACTGATGGAACGAATTTCTTATTGGAAAACTTGGAGCCTGGAGTTTACGAGTTAGAATTTCTAATTAATTCACAGAATCCAGATGTATGTCAAGAAGTTTTTGCTTTTAATATCGAGATTGAAAATAGGGTCGAGATAATACCACTTCTTGATTATTTGGAATTTTGTGATCATCAATCTACGATAATTAAGCTCGAACAATTTGTGGCGAACAGTAATGATGGATTTTTTCTTAATGCAAATGGTCAAATTATCGATCCAGAGATCGGTAGTCAACAACTAAATTTTGGAAGCAACTATTTCTCCTTTAATTCGACACCCGGAATGATCTGCGATGGTGATGTATATGAATTTGAGATATATAAAAAGGCTCCAGTCAACTTGACATCTTTAGTCGAGGATATATCGTGCATTAACGCCAATGATGGGGTCATTTCATTACAAGATGGATTTGGAAACGCCCTCGTCAATGCAGAGAGTATCATTAATAATGAACTATCAGAAGTGGATCATCTATATAGCAATTTAGCAGCTGGATTGTATGAGGTATATGTTTTTAATAATGACGGGTGTGATACGACATTCATCATTGAATTAACCGAACCCGAAGCTACTACCGTTAGCTTAGGAGATGACTTGATTTTAACTGCAGGTACTGAGACAAACATTCAAGCCATTACTAATCTTCTAAATTCTGAGATAGAGGAAGTTAGCTGGTCTGAATTAGGCGAGGCACTTGGAGTCACTGAACTTAATTTAATTCAAAGTTATTTTACGGATTCAGAAATTTCAATTACCATCGAAGATATTAACGGATGTATTGCAACAGATATGATCCGAATTAAAATACTTGAGGAAGAAATTTACATTCCCAACATTTTCAATCCCGTGTCTAATCCTCCAAATAATGTCTTCTCTTTACAGAATACTCCTGAACAAATGGTAGTCGATTTTTTTGGGATTTATGATCGCTGGGGAAATGCTATTCATATTCAAAAAAATCAACTCGCTGAAAATGTATTCTGGGATGGAAAGTTCAAAGGAAAATACGTGGTTCCGGGGGTATACGTATACCTATTCACATACTCCACCATAGACGGATCTAGCATGAGAAGTGGAGATATAAGCGTAATTAGATAAAATTTTTAGGGAATACATTGGCCTCAGTATATCAAGTCCCGAGGGCAAAAAAAAGTGGAGCTGCCGAGAGTCGAACTCGGGTCCAGACAAAGCATCAAAGTGCTTTCTACATGCTTAGCCCTATCTTAAGTTTTCGACATCAGGCAGGTGAAGGAGCGACCAGCCATCAGCTTATTCTCTAAATTTCGTCTTGTAATCGAGATATCTTACTTAACTAGTCCGAGGGTTTGTTTATGTGCGGCAACCGATGTGTATCGGACGTCAATCGGGCGGCACAAAAGCTTTCTAATCCTAGATTAGGCAGCTAGAGCGAAATTTCTATCGCCAATTATTGTTGTGATCATCATTTGGACGGAGTAAATGATCAATTCTCCGGCATGCTTACAAATCGATATTCTTTCCTGTCGATTCCAATTCAGCCCCATATTTCAAAAACAACTTACTTACTGTAAAGTAAGGACTGTAGTAACGAGTTGGAGAAGAAAAATGTTCCCCTACTGTTTATTTTTTATTCTTTAATAGAAAAGTTTTCCAAGGTTTTTAGATCCACATACTCCAAGGTACTTATTTCGGTGGCCTTTAAATCAACTCTCGGGGCAACACCCGCTTCATATGCTTCTACCCATCTGGATACACACAAACACCATTTATCTCCATCCTTTAATCCTGGAAAGCTTGAATTCGGGATAGCTTGAGTTAAATCATTACCCTGATTTTTACTATACTCCAAAAATTCTTGAGTTACCTGAGCACATACGATATGTGTTCCGTAATCCTCAACACCCGTTTGACAAAATCCATCTCTGTAAAAACCTGTCTTTGGACTCGTACAACAAAGCTCTAATTTTTGGCCGTATACATTTAAATTCTTTTTCACAGATCTGCCGTAACTAATTTTAAATACCCAAACACCTCCTAACAATACACAAATTAAAATAGCGGTGTTTAAATATTTCATTTCATTAAATTAAAAAAGGCTGATGCATAAACACCAGCCTAACACCCTTAAAAGTCTGAATCTTGTCCTAATAGATTCAATTCAAAGATGCGGCTAGTTCACTCATTGTATGACCGTTTTTCGTAAAACGGTATGTATGATTAGATTTTTGGGCTTATTTCTCCGAAACTGGTTAATGCGTGCCGAACATTATTCTCAATTCTTTCTTTTATCGACTCATCAAAAATTCGTTCAAATTTATTGTCTGTTAATCTTTCATATAGATCAATGTATCTATCAGAAATTTCCCAAACAAATTCATCTGGCATTTCAGGCATGGACTGCCCTTCTTTGCCTTGAAATCCATTGGCCATGAGCCATTCACGTACAAATTCTTTAGATAATTGCATTTGGCGCTCACCGTTTTCTTGTCTCTCCGTGTATCCATCGAGAATATAATAGCGCGAACTATCTGGTGTATGAATCTCGTCAATCAAAATAGGTTGACCATTATACATACCAAATTCATACTTAGTATCTACAAGAATCAACCCTCTCGATTCAGCCATTTCTGAACCTCTTTTAAATAAGGATTTTGTATATGATTCTAAGAGAATGTAGATATCTTCTGAAACTAAACCTTGTTTCAGGATTTCTTCTTTAGAAATATCTTCATCGTGACCTTCCTCCGCTTTAGTAGCTGGAGTAATAATTGGTTCAGGAAATTTATCTCCTTCTTTCATGCCATCAGGCATCTGAACTCCACAAAGTATACGTTCTCCAGACTTATATGTTCGCCATGCATGGCCTGCTAGATATCCTCGGATAACCATTTCTATTCGAATAGGCTCACATTTAACCCCTATACTTACATTGGCATCGGGAGTGTAACTCAACCAATTAGGCACTAAATCTTTTGTCCCGTTTAAAAAATGTTGTGCAATTTGATTTAGCACTTGGCCTTTAAACGGTATCGCTCTAGGTAAAATGTGATCAAATGCTGAAATCCGATCACTAGCGACCATAATTAATTTATCATCGATACTATAAACATCACGAACCTTACCATTATACACTTCCTGCTTATCCGCAAAATGATATTCGGCTTCTTTAATACTAAATAAATCGGGGTTTCGCATCTTAAATATTGAGGATTGTATTTCGATCTGTTACAATGTCTCGAAGTTCTTTAAGGGACTGATATTCATGAGGCATTACCTTTTTAAACACAGATTTTACATCCACAAAATCACCGGTTTCTAAACATGGTAACACCTGTTTTACCTTGGATTTCACACGTCTTATATCGTATTTTATCAATCCTCTTATGGATGGGATATCATGCCAATCACCTGATATGGCTACTGTGGGAATACTATCTCCATTTTCATCAGTGGTCGGTTCTAAATGAATGCACTCGATTTTATCTGGATCTATACTGCCATCTGGAAACTTCCAAAGCCCTTTATCTGTCTTATCGGTAGGGTTAAGTAAGAACACCTCCAAACCTTTCTCATGACAACGATAAATGATTATTCTCGCTTGATTTAATAAGCTCATGAATTTCGCCTTTTGTGTTGAACACACGAAACTAAAAAGAGTTCGCCATTTAGCGAACTCCCTTTAAGGTCTTGTTTATTATTTATACGGTTTCTGCTTCTTTTCTTTTTACTACGAGGTAATAAACAATGGCGGTAAGCACACTAAAAAATAAGGCGCCTAAAGTCCATAAAACTTTGTGTAATGTCTCCGCATTCTTGTTTACGGCCCATACTTCGTATATCACCCATACGGTACAAAAAATACTAATAATTCCAGCGATTGATGTAGCAGTGCTCATAAGTCGTATTTTGTTTTTTACAATATATAAAAATATCACCTTCATTTCCCGCTAATCTGATATTTTCTCTCATCAGTAGCTTTCTGCATACAATTCATCCACGCAAATGGATTTAGCTGTAACTAAATTGTACCTTTGCGCCCTAAACTCAATCTGAGATAATGGATAGAAATCAACTTGTCGGTGTTCTACTCATCTTCATGTTGTTGATAGGTTACACTTACGTGAATGCTCCGACTGAAGAGCAACTAGCAGAACAGCAAAGAATACAGGATTCTATAGCACAGGCTCAACTTGTTTTAGAAGAAGCTCCTGAAGATTTAGAAGAAATAAAAAAAGAAATTACGGAAGTCGAATTATCGGATTCACTTCAGTTATTACAGTTACAATCAACACTTGGAAGTTTCGCACCAAGCGGTTCGGGCACTTCAGAGAATGTCGTTCTTGAAAATGACAAAATACTCATAAACCTGAATTCATTAGGAGGTAAAATTACTGGCGTTACTCTTAAGGATTACGACAAAGTCCATAGTGATTCTACAGGTGAAACTCGTTCTAAAGTACGTCTATTAGAAGACTCCAAAAATAAATTTGATTTCCTTTTCCCTGTATCTAATGTACCTAACGGCATCGTAAAATCAAGTGATTTACACTTTGACGTAAGTCAAAAAGGGAATTCTGTAAGCTTCAAGGCTAAAGCCACCAATGGAGGATATTTTGAACAGGTCTACACCCTTGGCGAAGATTATGTTCTGGATTATGACATCAAATTTGTCAATCTTGACCAGATTCTTAGACCGTCCGAAAATGAGATTCAACTAAACTGGTATAACTATCTTGATCGCATTGAAAACAATAAAAATTTTGAGAAGCGATACAGTACGGTTTACTACAAAGAATCCGAAGAAAGTAATGCAGACTATTGCTCATGTGCCTCTGATGACGATGCGGATCCCGAATCTTCTCTGGATTGGGTTTCTCACGTTCATCAGTTTTTCAACAGTTCATTAATAGCTAAAGAAACCAAATTTACTAGCGCTCAATTGTCGACTCAGATTCTTGATGATTCGAGTGATGATATGAAATTGGTCAAATCACAGATCAAAATACCATTTAACCAATCAGGCTCAGAGACTTTCGCTATGCAATGGTTCTTGGGCCCAAATGAATACGGAGAGCTAAAAAAATTAGAGCAAGGACTAGAGCAAATTCTTCCTTTTGGCGTAAGCATTGTCGGTACCATCAATCGACATATTATACGTCCATTCTTTAATTTTCTGTCTCAATATATTGGTTCGAAGGGTATTGTGATTATTGTTTTGATTTTCATTATCAAGATGCTTCTCTACCCTCTTATGTATAAGATGTTGCATTCGCAAGCAAAGATGCAAGCGTTGAAACCGGACATAGCTAAGCTAACTGAGAAATACAAAGAGGATCCGCAGAAGAAGCAGATGGAAACCATGAAAATTTATCGTGAATATGGGGTGAGTCCTTTTGGAGGATGTATGCCGATGGTTTTGCAAATGCCTATATGGTATGCCTTGTTCCGATTCTTCCCTGCTTCGATAACATTCCGACAAGAATCTTTTTTATGGGCAAATGACTTATCGTCGTTTGACGTCTTCTTCAAGCTTCCTTTCGAATTACCAATGGGCATGGGAGCGCACATCAGTTTATTTACTTTACTATGGGCTGCTACTACTTTAATCTATACCTATTACAATACGAAGCATATGGACATGTCGGCGAATCCAGCCATGAAATATGTGCAGTACTTAATGCCAGTCATGTTTCTTGGGTTTTTCAACAGTTATGCTTCGGGATTAACGTGTTATATGTTCTTTAGTAACATATTTAACATTTTACAGACTGTGATCACAAAAAAGTTTGTCTTTAATCAAGATAAAATCCGAGCTGAACTCGAAATCGAGAAATCCAAACCTAAAAAGAAGTCCAACTTCCAAGCACGGTTAGAGGAGGCGATGAAACAACAACAGATGGCGCAGCAAAAGAAAAAGCGATAATGCCTGAAAAAGAGACATTTGGTGTCATAGGACTTGGAAGTTTTGGAACAACAGTTTCAAAATTACTATCCAATAATGGTGATGTTTTGGTGTATACCAGAAGAGAACAACTTGCCAGAGAAATTAACGAGACTCATCGGCATTTGGGAGTAGATCTTCCAACAAATATTATCGCCACTCAGGATTTAGGACGAATTGCGGATTCATGCGAACTAATTTTTCCTGTAGTTCCCTCTTCTAGCTTTCGCGAAATGATATGCGCGCTAAACCCGTATGTATCGCCGGCGCATATTCTAATTCATGGAACTAAGGGTTTTGATTTAGTTGCCTATACTGAAGACCAGTTGGATCAAGTCGAATTAACTCGGAAGCACGTGTACACCATGAGTGAGGTCATCCAGCAGGAAAGTAATGTGGTTCGAATTGGTTGTATGTCCGGTCCTAATCTTGCACGTGAAATTCTATCTGGTCAGCCTGCGGCCACTGTTTTGGCCTCAGAATTTGATGAGGTTATAATCAAAGGAAGAAGGGCTCTATCTAGCAACCAATTTTCTGTATTTGGTTCGCATGATTTAAAAGGCGCTGAGTTAGCGGGTGCATATAAAAATATTCTGGCATTAGCCTCTGGCATTCTTGGTGGATTAAATCTTGGAAAAAATATACAATCACTACTTATAACGAAAGGCTTGAGTGAGATGATCCATTTTGGGATGCAATTTGGGGCGACAAGCAAAGCCTTTTTAGGAATTGCCGGAATTGGAGATTTAGTAGCCACCGCCACGAGTGAAAAAAGCAGAAATTATAAATGTGGAATGCGTTTGGCCCAAGGTGAAAATCTAGAAACGATCAAAGGCAGTTCAGAAGTCATTGAGGGAGTTCGAACACTTAAGATTGTATACAAAATTTCTCAAAACATAGGTCTTCATTTACCTATAACCCAGACCATTCACAAAATCGTATTTGAAAACCTGGCAATTCCAGATGCGATTACATTTTTAATGCGATATCCTTATGCAAAGGATGTAGATTTCATATAGCCGACTCTCAGCGATTTCATACATTTGCATTATCATAATATGTGATTCATGTCTGAGATTAATAATATTACCTGTCCTAATTGTCAACACCAATTCGATGTAGAAGAAGTACTTGCTAGTAAACTTGAGACAGAATATAAAAACAAGCTACTAGAGCAGCGTAAATCATTAGAATCACAATTTGCCGAAAGGCAGAAAGAACTTGACAACCAAAAGAGGGATTTTGAAGAGAAAAAGAAAAAAGAAAATGAACTCTTCAAAGATCGTCTAGATCAAGCAGTAAACACAAAACAGAAAGAGCTGCGTGAAAAAATCCAAGAAGATTTTCAACTTAGAATAAAAGCTCAGGAGGAAGAATTAGAGGAGAAGAGGAAAAAACTTGTACAACTGCAAGAAAAAGAAATAGAAATACAGAAGCTCAAATCTCTCATGAGCGAACAAGAAAAGTCTATAGAATTGAAATTTGAGAAAAAACTCATAGATTCTTTGGCACAGAAAGAAGAAGTTCTTAATAAAAGGATACGGGAAGAACATGAATTAAAGAATGCTGAGTTACAAAAGAAGTTGAGCGATCAAAGTAAATTGATCGAAGAAATGAAAAGAAAAAGCGAGCAAGGATCTATGCAACTCCAAGGAGAGGTCCAAGAATTAGCCATCGAGAACTATCTCAGACAAGAATTTCCGTTTGATGACATTGAAGAAATAAAAAAAGGAGCTCGTGGAGGAGATTGTATTCAAACTGTTAACACGCAGCATTCTCGTCAGTGTGGTACGATATATTATGAGAGTAAACGCACCAAGGACTTCCAAGCTTCGTGGATAGAAAAATTTAAAACGGACATGCGTGTTAAAGGGGCTGACATTGGTGTACTTGTTACTCAAGCCATGCCAAAAGACATGGAGCGCATGGGACAAAAGGAAGGCATTTGGATTTGCACATACCAAGAATTTAAAGCGCTATCTAAAGTACTACGACAAACAATTGTCATGGTGCATTCGGCGGGTTCGGCTCAGGAAAACAAAGGAGATAAAATGGAATTTCTTTACAACTACTTGACAGGCAATGAGTTTAAAATGCAAGTAGAAGGAATAGTTGATGGTTTTACAAGAATGCGCGATGCGCTTACAAAAGAAAAAAATGCGATGAACAGAATTTGGAGTGAACGAGAAAAACAACTAGACAAAGTTCTTTTAAATACAACTAGTATGTATGGGAGCATAAAAGGGATTGCTGGTAGTGCGATAGAAAGCATTGAACAACTCGAACTTCCAGGTGGAGAAGACATGGATTAATCGATTAAAAATTACTTTTCGACTATAATTCTTAGAAACTAATTTACTTCGAATTACATTGAACGATAAAAACCTATGACTATACATCTCGGAGAATTATTCGAATCAGAATCAGGAGATAAAAAAATTAGAAGTGCTTTGTTAAAAGCCCTAAAAGAAAATCATCAAGAAGGATTTGATTATCTCAAATTTAAAAAAGCACTTCAGCAACTTAAGGAAATGGGCTTAGACGAAGAGACCGCTTTCAAATCGGCATTCGCCACGGCGAGTACGATGGGTCTTACTAAATCTAAACTCAAAAAATCAAGCGACCATTATCTAAACGTTCTTAAAAAAGAACAGCGTGTTTTTGCTGAAGCATTGGGAAATCAAATATTGACGAAAATCGATGCAAAAAAGAACAAAACTGAATCCTATCAGAAAGAAATCGAGGTTTGTAAAAATAAAATAGAGGAATTAAAAAGGACTATTGATCTTTTAGAACAAAAAATATCTCAAGTTGATTCTGAAGTGGAGAAGGACCGAGATCGAATAGAAAAGACCAAAGAAGACTTTAATCGAAGTTTTTCTGAGATTTTCGAATCCATCGAAAAAGATGTATCATTGATTAACCAGCATTTGTAAAACAAACTAAGCAATAAAATTATGAGCGATTTTAATACGCCTACATCCAGTAAACCTAAATCTTTTTGGAGTCGTCCAGAAGGAACCACAGGTGCTATTTTCTTGATGGCCATCTTAGCGGCAGTAGGTTATGTAGCATACACCAGCATGGGAGCCATAATGGCATTTTTAGGCCAGACTTTAGGTGTTGTTGTGACACTTTTAGTATTAGGAGCTATTATTTATATGGTGCTTGATCCGAAAATGAGAGCCCTTGTTAGTTATATGTACCAAAGTTTCATGCGTAAGTTAACGGGGATGTTTATTACAATAGATCCTATAGGCATTCTTAAAAATTACATTTCGGACCTTGAGGATAATCTCAGAAAAATGAGTAAGCAAATTGGCAATTTAAAAGGCCAAATGAGAAAACTCAAAAACATGGTTACCGAAAACAATAAGGAAATCGAACATAATTTACTTATTGCAAGAAAGGCAAAGGAGCAAGGTGATCAAAAACATATGATGCTTTCATCAAGAAAAGCGGCAAGACTTAAGGAGACCAATGGCAAATACGTGCAATTGCACAAAAAGATTGGAATTTTATATCGAGTTCTTAGCAAGATGTATACAAATTCTGAAATCCTTTTGGAAGACACAAAGGACCAGGTTAGAGTGAAAGAGCAAGAGAGAAAAGCCATTCGAGCTAGTCATTCTGCCATGAAATCGGCCATGAGTGTCATTAAAGGCGATCCAGACAAGAGAGCGATGTTTGATCAGGCCATGGAAACGGTCGCTGATGATGTTGCTAATAAGGTTGGTGAAATGGAAAGGTTTATGGAGATGTCGTCAGATTTCATGAATTCCATCGACTTACAAAACGGAGTATTTGAGGAAAAAGGTCTTAAAATGCTTGAGGAATACGAAAAGCAAAGCACCCTTCTTTTACTCGGTGGGCAAGAACAATTAGACGAAGACACGCTCGATTTAAAGGTGCCTGATATTCAGACAAATTCGAGTTCTGGAAGTTCCGAATACGAGGGTTTATTCGATTAAAATCAAGTATATCTGGTCAGTATTTGTCATTAAGATCTATTAAACATTAAAATGTTAAAAAAGAGGGTCGATTTTTGTAACTTATAGAGTTACTGAACAACCCCTTAGTGAAACTTTGTAGATTCATTGGCACGACTCTTCTGACTATCTTTACTTTAAACTGGGCATTTTCTCAATGTGCTGGAGCAAACTGTGCGGTATGCGCCGTTTCTGCGACCATTACATCCGTTACCGGAGGAACCATAGATGCTGGAACAGCAAGTATAACTGGATCGGTTCAAGCAGGTAATACGGGAGTCGCAAATACTCCATTGGTTGTCACCGCCACGTCATGTGGGGAGGTTGAAATATCTGTTGAGTTAGATTTTAATTGGGATCAAGGTGTGAATATTAACTGGATTCACGGCATTTCATTTTTCAATAGTGGTGGATGGTCCGCAGCGGCGGGCACCATAATTCCGCCAGATCCGGGATGGATTTTTTTAAACAGTATTACAGGATTGTGTTCTGGCAATACATATGGTGCTGGTTTTTACTGGGATCCTCCAGGAGTTGGTTGTGGAAATAGCGGAAACCTTTCGAGCTCTGAGGACGGCATAACATGCATTGATAATTTTTCCCAAAATGGCTGTGAAGCTAATGATCCTGGATTAGTAGATGGCGACCCTTCGGACAATTGGGGAATTGATTGTGAATTAAGCTGTCCTAAATTCGGATTTGATTTGACTTATTGCCCGTCTATAGCTGGTGATGCGATGGAGAATATTTCTTTTTATTTAACG
>JAHDBE010000009.1:4436-33311 GCA_020630555.1 Saprospiraceae bacterium | reverse complement strand
GGCCATTTTACTAGGTCCCATTTTTATAACCCTTACCCAAACTTCTATTGAAAAAGGGTTCAAAGCAGGACTACTGGTAGGAACAGGTGTTTGGATAAGTGATTTTATAATTATCGTTTTGAGCTTTGTATTTATTAATACACTGGATAATGTAGTTAATGCCGATGGATTTAAATTCTGGTTAGGTAACATTGGGGGGTTAGTCTTAATGATGTTTGGTGTCGGTAGTTTTTTTAGTAAAATCGATTTACATGCAAAACATGAAAAACACTCTAAACGGACCTTATTTGGTTTTTTTCTAAAAGGATTTTTAGTTAATACTGTAAATCCTTTCACCTTCATTTTCTGGATTGGTATTATCTCTACTTATGTAATTGGACGTGAATGTACGACACAACAGACGGCTTTATTTTTATGTACGACCTTTGGAGTTATAATTTTAACAGATAGCATGAAAGTATTAGTGGCTAAAATGCTAAGAAACAAATTGAAAGAGGAACAGATAAAATGGTTTTCAAGAATAGCCGGGGTAGGGTTGTTTAGTTTCGGCCTCTTTTTAATCTACCAAGTTATTTAGACCAGAGATTGTATTTGAGAATACAATAAATGGCTCTGAAGCCATCTTTCCAATTAATTTTTTTTCCTTCAGCATAGGTTCTACCATAATAAGAAATACCCACTTCGTAGATACGCACATTAGGTATGCGAGAGACCTTAGCAGTCACTTCGGGTTCAAAACCAAAACGCTTTTCTTTCAAATGAAGAGATTGAATTATGTCACTCCTCCATAATTTGTAACATGTTTCCATATCAGTCAAATTAAGATTAGTGAAGATATTCGATAGAGTAGTTAAAAATTGATTTCCAATAGAGTGCCAGAAAAATAAAATCCGATGAGCTTTGCCTCCCAAAAATCGAGAACCATAAACAACATCTGCAAATCCTTCTACGATAGGCTGTAACAAAATATTAAACTCTCGCGGGTCGTATTCTAAATCCGCATCTTGAATAACGATATAGTCTCCTGTTGCATATTTAATTCCTGTATGTAACGCGGCACCTTTACCTTGATTTACCTCATGTTCAAAAAACTGAATAGAATCCTTAGGATGATTCTTTATATACGCCTTAACAATTGCTGCTGTGTCGTCCGTTGAGCAATCATTCACTATGACAAGTTCCTTTTGCATTCCAGCAAGTAGATCTACCTGTAGGATACGATCGAGAATATTTTCTACAGTTTCTTCCTCGTTGTAAGCTGGAATTATAATGGATAATGTGGACACTTTTAATACTTTTGAGGGCGCTAAATTGTAAAAATACTCGAAACTTTAAAGACCACCACTTTTCTATGGAATCAGTTGTAATTTCAAGAATTCAAGAGAATACAGATCAGGCTAAAAGCTTTTACTTTTCGCGTAAATCAGATGATTGGTTTAGCTTCACTCCAGGCCAGTATATTACAGTCGAGCTTGAGATTAACGGGAAAAAAGAGCGACGGGCTTATTCAATTTGTACACCGAGTTGGTCCGATGAAATAGGTTTTACTGTAAAGCGCGTTGATAATGGACTTGTTTCTAATTATTTAATAGATAGGCTTCGTGAAGGAGACTCCTTGGATTTGCTGGCTCCACAAGGAAGATTTATTCTTAAATCACAGACCGAAAAAAGACGCCAACATGTTTTTGTGGGAGCTGGAAGTGGAATAACTCCCCTGATGAGTATGATTCAAACGGTTTTAGAGGAAGAACCTAAAAGTCAGTGTTTTTTGATTTATGGTAACCAATCTGCGGATCAAATCATCTTTAAAAACGAATTAGACTCTTTAGTAAGACGATATGAAGGGCAATTGTTTGTATATCATGTACTGAGTAAAACGTTGGATGCTTTAGCGACTAATAATATACCTACTCGAATACATAAAGGAATAATTGATGAGATTCTATCCGATAAATTAAATACATCACTATCGACGTCTTTCTATTTATGTGGTCCGGGTGATTTCATTGTTAATATTGAGGAAGGCTTGATTTCGAATGGTGTGGAATCTAAAGACATTCATAAAGAATTTTTTACCACGGTTTCGGCTTCCGCCAATGATGAAGTAGTTGATTCTTCGGAAGGGGCTAGTGCGGTAACTTTTGTTTTAGATGGAGAGGAGCAAACGATTGAAGTAGCTTATGATCAAAAGATATTGGATGTACTTATGGATAATGACATTGAAGCCCCTTACTCATGTTTGAGTGGTTCTTGTTCTACCTGTATTGCCAAAATATTAGAAGGGGAAGTCAAAATGGATGTATGTTATGCGCTCGATGAAGATGAAATTGAAGAAGGATTTATTTTAGCTTGTCAAGCTAAACCTATTAAACCAGTCGTTAAAATTGATTTCGACGTATAGAAGGAATCCAAGCACATATCGTTTAAGGTTTTGTTTTAAATTTCCTACCTTTTAGAAAACAAAACGAATTAATTATGGAACAGGAATTTGATAGACCTGTAGAATATGCAGGTTTTTGGTTACGATTTGCGGCGTCTATTATTGATGGGCTGATCATTGGGGCAGTTGTATATATCATATTATTGATATTGATTGCTTTAGGTATTGGAGTTGGGGGAATGTTTTCTGAAGCCAATATGGCAGAAGAAAATCAAGAGGCTTTTATAATGGCAATTATTGCTGCATATTTGGGCTTTGTAACCTTTGCTTTTATTGGAGGTTGGTTATATTATGCTTTGATGCAATCTGGACCAAAGCAAGCTACTATAGGTAAGATGGCAGTTGGAATAAAGGTAACCACTTTAGAAGGACATAGAATTTCATTTCTGAATGCTACAGGAAGATACTTCTCTAGAATTATATCTAGTATGATATTATATATTGGTTTCATCATGGCAGGATTTACGGAAAAAAAACAAGCCCTTCATGATATGATTGCGAGTACGCTCGTTGTCCGTTCTCGATAATCACGATTTATAAAAAATCCACTTGGCCAGCTCCTTAAAGCTGGCCTTTTTTCCATACATGAGTATACCGACCCGATAAATTCTACCAGAGAGCCATACAAAGAAGATTCCACTTAAAACAAGACTTAAAACACTGGCGACTAATTGCCATAAAGGCACATCAGCAGATAATCGTGCAGGCATAATTATAGGTGAAGTCAAAGGAAAAATAGACGACCATATGGCCAGATTGCTTTGAGGTAATGCCACCACTCTAAACATGATATATACAGCTAAAATGATAGGCATCATAATAGGCATCAAAAGTGCGTTAGATTCGTTTATATCATCACCAATTGCAGATCCCACTGCAGCAAATAATGAAGTATAAATAAAATATCCGCCTAAAAAGTAAAAGATGAATAATGGGATTATTAATGCCCAATTCTGTCCCATTAATTCATTCACAATCTCGGTAATTCCGAATCCAGCAGAATCTTTCATTTGTTGTTGTATAATTTCCGGGTCGACTCCTTCTGTAGGAATTGTTCCTGTATCAAACCCAAAAATCAATTGAGCTGGAATTAGCATTAAAGGAATCAAAATAAACCATATGGCTATTTGAGTGAACCCTACGCCACCAATTCCTATAATTTTACCTAACATAAGTTGGAAAGGTTTTACAGAAGAAATAATAATCTCAACAATTCGATTAGTCTTTTCTTCCATGACACTTTTTAAAACCATCATGCCATAAAATAGAATGATAAAAAACATCATGTAGCCCATAACACCGCCTAAAATCGAACCCACCATAGTACTCATACTACTAATGTCTTCTACAGTATCTGAAATGGGCTCAGGATTTAAACTGATTCGCGTATTTAGATTATCTAATTTTTCGGGATCAATACCTAATGCCACTATCTTATAATCCTTGATTTTTGCCTTAACCCTATTCTGGATAGTAACGGAACTCTCTACAGACAATTTATCGTCCGAATAATAGAGAATTTCTACCCGCTTGGTATTAATACTATCTAAGGCTGGAATTAGAAGAATCCCGTTGTATTCATTTCTCAAGGTCTTCGCTTTTAGCGAATCCAAAGACTCGTTTGAATACACATAATTGATGTTTTTATTGGATTCCAAACCTTCATTAAGTATTCCTCCGACATCCTTCACCGCTATTTTCTGGGCTTGATCGGTATCATAGGAAAATATAAGACCGACAACCAAAGAAAAAACGAGTATACCAAGTGGTGTAAGAAGTGTAGTTAAAATGAATGATTTTTTAGTCACTCTAGAAAGATATTCTCTCTTTATAATGAGCCAAAGTTTATTCATGGTTGGTGCTTTCTACAATTTTTATAAAAATGTCGTTTAGTGAAGGCAAAATTTCTTGATAGGCCTTTATATGGATGTTACGATCTATGAGTGCTTTTAGAAAATGATTAGAATCATATCCCTCTTCAGCTTGGATAAGTAAATGTTTTTCGGTGTCCTCAATGATTTTAAAAGCTTTTTGATCAATGTCATCGGGTAACTGACCACTAAATTCTACACGAAAAACATTGTCTTTATAAGATTCTTTAATGTTTTGAACATTGCCTTCAATGACTTTCTTTCCTTGATTTATCAAAACCATGTCCGTGCATATTTCTTCGACTTGCTCCATTCTATGCGTAGAAAAAATTATGCTGCATCCGTCTTCATTGAGTTTATGAATCTCGTCTTTTATAAGATTAGTGTTCAAAGGATCTAATCCAGTAAATGGTTCGTCTAAGATGATCAATTTAGGATCATGCAAAACCGTGGCGATGAATTGAATTTTTTGCTGCATCCCTTTTGAAAGCTCTTCAATTTTCTTTTTCCACCAATCACGAATTTCAAATTTATCCATCCAATGATAAATTTTTGATTTGGCCTCCTGATGGGATAGACCTTTTAATTGCGCAAGATACATGAGTTGCTCGCCTACTTTCATTTTTTTATACAGACCTCGCTCCTCTGGTAAGTACCCAATTTGACTTGGATGTAAATGGTTAAGTTTTTCACCGTCAATAAGAATTTCACCTTCATCCGCAGCGGTAATTGTAGTGATAATTCGTATCAATGAGGTTTTGCCGGCACCGTTCGGCCCTAAAAGACCAAAGATGCTTCCTTTAGGTATATCAAAACTTACGTGATCGACAGCTGTATGATTGTGGTATTGTTTAACCACATTGTTTAGAGAGAGTATGGACATAATTTGATATTGGAGTCGCAATATTTACAAAAAAGCTCAAATCTGATGAGTTTTTCGATGAGCATTTTTAAAACCTAGACAAGATCGCCGAAATGAATTAACGTAATTTTAGTATTCTGAATATGTTACATTTTGAATGAAATCGGTCTAAAAGGTGTTATACGATCTGAGAAATAAAACTTAAATCATGAAATACTTCCTTACATTAATTATCGCATGCTTAATTTCTGCTGCCACATTTGCTCAGGTATCAGAAGGAAAACAAAGCATGAGTTTGGGACTAAACCCAGCCTTTTCAGTAACAGTAGATGGTGCCAATAAAAAGACCACCGAAAAACTATGGAAAGATTATCTAAAAGAATACGGCAAAGTCGAGAAAAACAAAAAGGCTAAAGAATTTTATATGACTCAAGTCAGAATTCCGTCGATTACTGGAACTGGTTTAGTCAATTTGTTTTCTAAAATCGATGATACAAAAACTAGCAGCACGATTCATGTTTGGGTAGATAATGGATCGAGCTTCGTTTCCAGTGATGAGTCAGGGGATTCAGCAGAAGGTGCAAAGCATTTCCTAAGAGAGTTTTCTTATGTACTTCAAAAAGAAGTCATTACTAAAGAACTCGAAGATGAAGAAGACAGGCTTAAAGATTTAAACAAAGATTTGTCTAAACTCGAGAAGAAAAACAAAAACCTTCACGGTGATATTGAAAAGGCCAATGAGAAAATCAGAAAAGCCGAACAAGACATCGAGAAAAATTTAAAGGATCAGGATGATAAAAGAGCAGAAATTGAAGCTCAGCAAGAGAAAGTACAAGAGGTAACTGAGAAGTTAAACAATGTCGGAAAAGAGGGATAAAACCTCGGTTAAGAAATAAAATTATACACAAGGCTCAGACATTTTCGTCTGGGCCTTTTTTAGTTTTATAATCAATATATTTTAGCAATACACATATATAGCTTTTGTTATATATCGTTCAAAAAGATGCACATTAGCTAGAAATATGAATCGAAATTTATAGGATTAATCATATTGTCATTATTTTGATATATAAGAAATCATCATAGAATTTTGGTATTCTCAGATATGACTTTCGTCAAAAAGTTATGCACATTTTAATCCTTCTTTCCACATTTATTAAACAGTCTATAGTGTATGGCCTAAAATAATGTCGAAGGGAACTTTTATGTTTACAGTAGAATTATTTGTAATACGTCTTTGTCGATGGCAGATCCAAATGAAAATATAAAATCAGTCGGTGGTAGGTTAAAACCCTATAAGAAAGAAGCAGATGCTAATGAGTTATTATACGGTAGAGTGCCTCCACAAGCCCTTCCTCTAGAGGAAGGGGTTTTAGGAGCTATTTTAATAGACAAAGATGGCTTACCTGCCGTCATCGAAACTCTTAGAAAAGAGAGTTTTTACTCTGATGCACATCAGATTATTTTTGAAGTTATGGTAGAGCTTTTCGAAAAGTCTCAACCCATAGATATTCTGACCGTTCACGAAGCTTTAAAAAAATCGGGTAAGATTGATCAGATTGGTGGAGTCAATTACCTTATGGAATTATCCAACAAAGTAGCATCAGCGGCAAATATTGAATACCATGCTAGGATCATAGCTCAGAAATACATTCAGCGGAAACTAATAGAGGTAAGTAGAGAAACGATTAAAGACGCCTATGACGATGTCAAAGATGTCTTGGATATGTTAGATGAAGCTGAACAAAATCTTTATGACATCACAGCCCAAAATATGAATACAGGATATAAAGCCGTGGGTCCTGTCGCTGTAGACTTAAGAAAAGATATAGAAGCCCTGAGTCAAAAAGAAGATGATTTGACAGGTGTTACCACCGGTTTTAAAGAACTGGATAAGATCACTGGTGGTTGGCAAAAATCTGATTTGATAATTATTGCTGCACGTCCAGGTATGGGTAAAACGGCATTTACTTTATCTCTTGCTAAGAATGCCTCCGAATTCAATTATCCTGTAGCCATTTTTTCCTTAGAGATGGCCAACAAGCAATTGGTTCAGCGTTTGATTTCTATGGATGCTCATATTAATGGTAAGAAGCTTAGAAATGGTAAAATGTCCGAAGACGAATGGAAAAAACTCCATGGGTCTGTAAACAAACTTTCAGAATTGCCCATCTATATTGATGATACTCCAGGCATAAATATTTTCGAATTACGAGCAAAATGTAGACGTCTAAAAAAGAATCATGGTATAGAGTTGATCGTAATTGATTACTTGCAGTTAATGTCAGCAGGAGCTGGTACAAGTAAAGGAAATAGAGAGCAGGAGATTAGTTCGATTTCAAGAGCTTTAAAAGGATTAGCCAAAGAATTAGATGTACCAGTAATCGCTCTGTCTCAGTTAAGTCGGGCTGTTGAAACTCGAGGTGGAGATAAAAAACCTGTTCTTTCAGATTTGAGGGAATCAGGAGCCATTGAGCAAGATGCAGATATCGTAACTTTTATATATCGTCCTGATTATTATGATTCAGATGATGCCTTTGATGCACCTCGCGATTTGGCCGAAATTATTTTGTCAAAACACAGAAATGGTGCTTTAGGTACTGTAGAATTAAAATTCTTAAAAGACTACGTGAAATTTACCGAACCAGATTCTGTCGATGCCAATGATCTCAGTTTTGACTTTGATCAAGACCCTTTTAGCACAGGCATTATCACTCGTCCATCACGAATAAATGATGATGAAGAAAACGCCCCATTTTAATGGAGAAAATGCGTCTTAATAAATTCGTTGCTCATTGCGGTATATGTTCAAGGAGAAAGGCCGCCGAATTAGTAAAGGCCGGTCATATTAAAGTAAATGGTCAGGTTGAAAAAAATCCTGCTGTGGAAATTACGGCCAATGATGAGGTGGTTTACAAGGGACAAATAATTAGACCAGAGGAAAGGAAACGCTATGTATTAATGAACAAACCTCATGGCGTGATTACAACTTTATCTGACGAGCAGGGCCGAAAAACCGTCATGGATGTTTTAAAAAATAAGTATAACGAACGTATTTATCCAGTAGGTCGGCTTGATAGAAATACAACTGGTTTACTCCTTCTAACCAATGACGGAGATTTAGCTAAAAAACTTTCTCATCCTAGCCATAAAGTCATGAAAGTCTATCAGGTTAAGTTAGATAGAGATTTGGCGGAAGCCGATTTAGAAAAAATTAAAACCGGAATTAATCTCGAAGATGGGCCTGTGTCCGTAGACAAAGTAAGTTACATTCAAGGCGGTACAAAATCAGATATTGGTATCGAGATCCATATTGGAAGAAATCGTATAGTCCGACGAATTTTTGAAGCGCTCGATTACTCTATTCTTAAGTTAGATAGAATGTATTACGCTGGTTTAACTAAGAAAGATCTGCCTAGAGGGTTTTCTCGTGACCTTAATGAAAAGGAAATTATTATGCTAAAGCATTTTACTTAGTTTCCCTTAGCGACTCTAATTTTGCCAAGAAAATAAATGCTCACAATGCATATTAAACAAGACAGATATCCTACATAGGGATAGTTGATGTATTTGTCATCTTCGATAAATACGATTAATCCAGATAAGACCCCTGCCAATCCTATAGCAAGTTGTTGCAGCGCAGATTTCATGCTCATAAAACTCCCCCTGTTTTCTGATCCAGTAGCAGCGGTGATGATGGCATTAGCTGGAATAAAACGACCACTTGCAAAAATGAAAAAGAGAACCGAAGCACAAATAGCATAGAATAAAGTAACTACTGGAAGATGTGTGATGAGTAAGGTAGGTATGATACAAATCAACATAAGAATAACAAACATTTTCTGTGTACCATGTTTATCTGTTAATCGTCCAATTATTGGTGCTGTTATGACGGTCGCTAATCCTCCAAAAAAGAATTGATATGAAATTTCAATTTGAGATAGCCCTACATTTTTTATCATATATGGGGATATGAACGGGATAATTAAAAAATGACCTAGAACTAAAACAAACCCAGCAATTAAGGCACTTACTTGATTTTTGTCATTAGTGATTGTTCTGATGGTTTTAACAAAATTGACTTTGTCCGATTGTCCTTCAAGATGATCATTTAAAGAAGGGAAGATTTTATACGTGACCCCTGCAATGACAATTCCCGAAAATCCGATAACCTGAAATGGTAACTGCCATCCTCCTTTTGCGGCTAAAAATATACCAAACGGGACCCCAAGTGCAGCGGCAGCCGAGAATCCTGCCATCAATACCCCCATGGCATATCCCCGTTCTTCAAATTTAAATAAGTCACTTATTATAGACAGAGCTAATGCGCCAATAATCCCTCCAAAGGCGCCGGTAAATAATCTGGAAAGAAGAAGTAATTCGTAATTGGGAGAATAGGCAGATGCAATGGTACCCATGACGAATCCTGAATAAATGAACATTAAAGCCGATTTTCGATCAAACCTATCTAAATAAAACATGCTGACAATGGCAGAGAAAAAAGCGGCAAAAGCGTATATAGATACAAGACGACTATACTCAGATGCACTTAAATCAAAAGACTCAATGAAAATATCTCCTAAAGGCATAATCAACATGGAGTCGACGATATGCGTAAAATTTATAAACGTTATGAAGTATAGTAAAAGAGTGCGGTTATTCATGCACCTCAAAAATACGAGTAAGCAATTATAAACTTTTAATTTTCGCTTTCGCGAAAGCGAACTTATTCTTCCTCAAAAACTGAAAGTGTAAAATCAATGCGGCTATCTAAAGAGGTAGGAGAAAAGCCTCTAAGATTAATACGAACCTCCATATCTATAATCGAATCAAGAACAACATCCTTTAATTCACTTATTGAAGAAAAAAGTTGCATCTCTTGATCTTCATTAATATCGACAAAGTCCATATAAAAAAACTCGCGCTGAGAATCTGGATCATCCACTTTAGATCCACGAATAGATATATCCTGGATAAAATTTAAATCCAAATTGATGAACTCTGCGTACATCACAGCACGATTTGCCACAATACTTCCAACTTCATTTTGGCTTATCCCGTTATTAGCCAAGTATTGATTGACGAAAGTCGGAACCTCATCAATTTTAAAATAATGGGTTTCTACTGTATTTAATCCAGCAGGAAGTGTAAATCTGGCTTCCAACTCCATATCAAATAATGCCACCTGATCATCGCCACAACTCCAATGAAACAGACTAAATAATAAAAAGTATAAAAAGGCGTATTTCTTCATCGATTCTAAAACGTCAAGTAATAGTATATGTTATTTAAAAGCTCTTAATAATAACACATCTTCATTTTAAAATTGGTGTGAAATTGGCTATAATACACTAAAGAAATATTTTGTCATGGGAGAACAACGTGTATCGCTTCTTACGAATAAAAAGAAAATGCAAAAATTCGTCAAGTCCTTATTGGCGGATGTTAAGGCTCTTGAGTATATGTTAGAAAATGAGTGGTTTGAATCTGGAATAACACGAATCGGGGCTGAGCAAGAAATGGTAATGGTAGAAAAAGGAACCTACAAGCCTGCTTGTATCGCTATGGAAGCATTAGATAAGATGAAGGAATACGAGTGGGTAGAGACAGAATTAGCCAAGTTTAATTTAGAAACAAATCTTACTCCTAGGGTTTTCAAGGGTAGTTGTTTTTCGGATCTCGAAAAAGAAAATAGTGACAAGCTCAATAAAATTTCAAAGGTTCTTGAAACTTTAGATACGGACTTAGTTCTCACCGGGATTCTCCCGACACTGAGGAAGTACCATTTGGATATGGACAATCTTACCCCTAAAAAAAGGTATCGCGCGTTAATGGAGGCTATGCGCCAACAGTTAATTGGGCAAGCGTTCGAACTCAGATTAGTTGGGATCGATGAACTTTTAGTAAAACATGATAGCCCACTTTTAGAGGCGTGTAATACAAGCTTTCAAGTTCATTTGCAGGTAGAACCAAAGGACTTCGTAAAAATGTACAACATAGCGCAAGTTTTAGCGGCACCTACGATGGCTATCGCTGCAAACTCTCCTATTGTTTTTGGAAAAAGGCTATGGCATGAATCCCGAATTGCTTTATTTCAGCAATCCTTAGATACTCGAACAACCCATGAACATATGCGCGAACGGAGCCCAAGGGTAAGTTTCGGAAACGATTGGCTTCATGAATCAATCATGGAAATTTATAAAGAGGACATTAGTCGCTTTAGAGTATTGATTAGTTCGGATGTAGAAGAAAATAGCCTCGCTATGATCGAGGAAGGAAAGGTGCCTAAGTTAAGAGCATTACAAGTTCATAATTCGACCGTTTACAGATGGAACAGACCGTGTTACGGAATCAGCGAAAATGGAAAACCTCATCTGAGAATTGAAAATAGAGTTTTGGCCTCTGGGCCTACTGTCGTTGATGAAGTTGCTAATGCATGTTTTTGGCTAGGGGCGATGATTGGTATGTCTAATGAGGTGGATGATATCAGAGAATTGATTTCTTTTGCCGATGCACGAGATAATTTTGGGAAAGCTGCTAAAATTGGAATCGACTCAACTTTTAATTGGTTTGATGATCAAAAAATTGGGGCGTGTGATTTAATAGTTAAGCATTTAATTCCGCTTTCGCGAAAGGGACTAAAGTCCATGAAGGTGCATAAACGGGATATTGATAAATATCTTGGAATAATAGAAGCTAGAGCTAAAAAACATATGAATGGTGCACGATGGATATTGAGGTCCTATACGGCGATGATGGAGGAAACTACTCCTGATGAAGCATTGGTAGCTTTAACATCTGCAATAATTGAAAATCAAAAATCCAACATTCCAATACATAAATGGAAAGAAGCCACAATTGATGATTTAAAAGAATACAAGCCTACTAATTTAAAAGTATCTGAATTTATGATAACAGATCTTTTTACTGTGCAGAAGGAAGATATCTTAGAATTGGTGACTGAAATGATGAATTGGAAAAACCTTCATTATACTCCAGTAGAAGACACCAAAGGAAAATTAGTAGGACTAATCTCAGCTAATGATATCTTAAAGTTTCTTAGTAAGAAACGAAAGTCTAAAAAATCTTACACGGTCGAAGACGTTATGATCTCAAATCCAATAACAATTACTGAAAACGAAAGCGTTTTTGAAGCGATGAGATTAATGCGAAAGAAGAATGTCGGTTGTTTGCCTGTTGTACAAAACGATGAACTCATCGGATTAATTACAGAGTCTGATTTTTTAAGAATTACCGGAAGACTTTTAGAAAGATTGGAGCTTAATAGCTAAATACAATGTCTATAAAGGCCTTCGAATTTGCAGTAAGGACTTTTTCTTCATATCTAAAAAATGAATCAATTTGGGCTTTTAAGTAAATGGTATTAGGATTAATATTATTTAAAATTAAAAGACCTTGTTGGTCAGTTGTTCCACTGATTAGTTCATTTATTCCTAGTTCTCGATCGAGGCTGTCGATAAATAATTGAATATTAACTTCTGGTAACTGCTCCAAAGAATTTCCGTTGCATGGTATGGAATCTACAGGGCATAAATAACATTGTATTTCTATTGAAGAAAGATCGTTGTTCTGAATTATAAACTCCTCTCGGTCTGTAACGCAAGAGAATAAAAATGTGCAAATAAAAAGGATCAAGAGTGTTACGTTCTTACAATTATGCGGTCTAAAAGTAGGAGGTATATTTTTTTTCATACTTGTTTATATCTGATTGTCAGTTTAGAATAAAAATGTAAAAAATATATATCTTTTAAATCTATGTGTATTTTTAACTAAACTATCTACCTAATCTCGTAAAACGAAAAACAATGATTCAGGAATTTAAAGAATTTATCATGAAAGGTAACGTCCTAGAATTGGCCGTTGCTGTAATTATTGCAGGTGCTTTCGGTTTAATCGTAGGCTCATTTATCAATGATGTTTTAATGCCACCAATTGGAATGGCATTAGGTGGTGTTGATTTCAACGATTTGAAATACGTACTTCAAGAAGGAGTCACTGATGCCGAAGGAAACGTCACTACTGAAGAGGTTGCCATTAGATGGGGTGCATTTGTGAATACGATAATGAACTTTTTAATCGTAGCATTTGTCATCTTCATGATTGTAAGATCTTATAATAAAGCAAATCCACCTGCACCAGCAGAGGATCCAGGTCCATCTGAGATTGATCTTTTGACAGAGATCAGAGATGCTTTAAAAAAGTAAACTTTTAACACCCTTAAAGTCAAAGAGGCAGACCTATACTAGGCTGCCTCTTTTTTTATAGCTCGATTTAGAAGCTTAAAATTTTAGATGCTTAACAGTAAGGGATTTGTTTCTTAATTGATTTAGAGACTGAATCCCTATTTCTAAATGCTCTTTAGCAAAATTTTTCGTGACTACTTTATCATTTGCTTCGGTTTTTACACCTTCCGGAATCATAGGAATATCCGAAACCAACAATAAGGCTCCAGCAGAAAATCCATTTTTGAAGGCCGCCGCAAATATTGTAGCTGTCTCCATATCAATAGCCATAGCTCTGATTTTTCGCAGATAGTTTTTAAAATCTTCATCATGTTCCCAAACACGTCGGTTTGTTGTATACACAGTCCCGGTCCAATAATCCCGTTTAGATTCTCGAATTGTGGTAGATATTGCCTTTTGTAAGGCGAAAGCAGGTAGAGCAGGTACTTCGGGTAAAAGATAGTCATTGGATGTACCATCTCCTCTAATTCCTGCAATGGGAAGAATTAGATCACCTACCTTGTTTTTCTTTTTTAAACCACCACATTTACCGAGAAATATAACTGCTTTAGGTTTAATAGCCGTTAAGAGGTCACATATAGTTGCCGCATTGGCACTACCCATACCAAAATTAATGATGGAAATGTTATTAGCAGTAGCAGATTGCATGGCTCGAGTTTTACCTCTAATTTTTACACCATGCATTTTGGCAAACATTTTTACATAATTACCAAAATTGACAAGTATAATATAATTACCGAATTCTTCGAGCGGCACTCCCGTATATCGAGGTAACCAGTTATTTACTATGTCTGATTTGGTCTTCATAGCTTAAAAGGTACAAGTTTTATTCCAAGTGTTATCTATACCCAGAAAAATGGATCAAATTGAGTTTTCATATCTTCGCAGCAAATTAGATCATGCAAAAGATTGAACATATAGGAATTGCGGTAAAGAATCTCGAGCAAAGTAATTCTTTGTTTAAAAAGCTTCTTGGACAGGAGCATTATAAAACTGAAGAGGTTAAAACGGAATCTGTAATCACTTCTTTCTTTAGGACAGGTCAAAGCAAAATTGAACTCCTCCAAGCCACGGATGAAACAAGTGCTATTCATAAATATGTGGAGAAGTATGGCGAGGGCGTACATCATATTGCCTTTGCGGTCACAGATATCTATCAAGAAATGGAAAGACTCGAGAAGCAAGGATTTCAATTGTTAAATAAAGAGCCTAAAAGAGGCGCAGATAATAAATTGGTTTGCTTCGTTCATCCGAAATCAGCTAATGGAGTACTCGTGGAGCTTTGTCAAGAGATCTCTGAATAATGGATGTGTATTTATATCTTATAGCTATTGTAGGTGGGTTTTTCGCAGGGGTTTTAAATACTCTTGCTGGAAATGGATCAGCCATCACTTTAAGTATATTGACTGAAGTTCTTGGCATGCCAGGAAATTTAGCTAATGGAACAAACCGTGTTGGTGTATTTTTTCAAACCATGGCGAGCACAGCGGCATTTAAACGAAATGATAAGTTGCATTTTGGTAAGAGTCGTATAATTGTTATTTCGACTTTTATTGGGGCTATAATTGGAGGTATAGTAGCGATTCAAGTATCTAATGAACAGTTTAAATTTGTTTTTAAATACCTCATGTTGGCTATGCTTTTTGTGATTTTAGTAAATCCAAAAAGATGGTTGAAAACATCTGATCAGAGATTTGAGATCTCACCATGGTTGGCAATCCCGATTTTTTTGAGTTTGGGATTTTATGGTGGATTTATTCAAATGGGTATGGGCATTTTCTTTTTAGCAGCGACAGTCTTGATTGCAAAGTATGATATTATTGAAGCTAATGCGGTCAAGGTTTTAATTGTTTGCTCTTATACATTCTTTCTTGTTTTATTGTTTCAATGGAAAGGATTGATAGATTGGAAAATTGGATTAATTATCGCATTAGGGCAGTCTGCAGGGGGATATACTTCAGCTTCTTGGTCCTCAAGGTATAAGAATGCTAACCTCTGGGCTTATCGAATTTTAGTTTTGGTAGTGATTGTGGTTTTATTTAGGTTGTTTGGAATCTACGATTGGATTGTAAATTAAAAAGCCCTCTCTGTCATAGAGAGGGCTTTTTAATTTAACGGTTGATTGGATTATGCTTTTTACGAGCGATGTTTCGATTAAGTTTTCTGGTTTTTTTGGTGATCCTTCTTTTTTCACCTCGAGTGATAACACCATCGGCAGCACTTCGTCTGACGGTACGCTTTAAATATTTTTGTTGTCTCTTCAGTTGCTTGACTTCTCCTCGCGTTAATTGACCAGATTTAACCCCGTGTCTTATTTTTTGATTTTGAAGCTTAATCGTTTTTTTAACTTTAACGGCTGGTCCATGTGAGTAGGCTTGAAAGTTTACACCTAAAAATGCTATCCCAAAAACAAACAGTATCTTTTTCATAACTCTAATTTTTTGTGTGATCAATTTGCATCTTTGACCTGATTGGAATTGAGTGGTTGAATCATATGAATGTTTTTAAGCAAAGTTTAACATGTCGCAGAATATTAAAGAAGTTTACGAAGCCAATTTTAATAAGGCGCTAAAAGAACTTAATCCTAAACAAAAGGAGGCTGTCGAAATAATCGATGGACCTGTATTAGTGGTTGCTGGGCCTGGAACTGGAAAAACACAATTATTGGCTGCCAGGGTTGGACATATTTTAAAAAGTACCGATACGCTTCCGCGAAATATTTTGTGTTTAACATTTACGGATGCTGGTGTAGTCTCTATGCGTAACCGTTTATTGCAGTTTATTGGACCTGAAGCCTACAATGTACAAATATCTACTTTCCATTCTTTTTGTAACCAAGTGATCAAAGAAAACATCACATACTTTGGAGGGTATAGAGATTTGCAAAATATATCTGAATTAGAGTTAGTGGACATTCTTCACGAAATCATTGATGGGTTTGATGATGATCATCCACTGCGTCGATTTAAGGGGGATATCTATTATGAAAGAGATAGACTTAAAAATCTCTTTAATATCATGAAACAAGAGTCTTGGACTTCAGATAATATCTTAGAGGCTCTAGGCCAATATGAAAGTTATCTGGAAGATCAAGAGGACTTTCAATACAAAAGAAAATACAAGGAGTTTAGTGCTGGAGATCCTAATCCAAATAAAATTATAAAGGAACTAAATAAAGTCAAGCCATTACTTTCAGCTGTTCATGAGTTTAATAGATACAATGAATTAATGCTAAAAAGATCTCGTTTTGATTATAACGATATGATTTTATGGGTCTTAGATCAGTTTTCCGAAAACCCTGATTTATTAGCTGATTATCAAGAGCGATTTCAATATATTCTTGTTGATGAGTATCAGGATACAAATGGTTCGCAAAATGAACTGCTTTTTACATTAGCTGACTTTTGGGATGATCCTAATTTATTTGTTGTAGGTGACGATGACCAATCCATATATCGATTTCAGGGAGCAAACATGAATAATATAGTGGAGTTTAATAATCGATTTAATCCAAAGATTATAATACTAGATCAAAACTATCGCTCGTCACAAGAAATATTAGATAAGTCCAAAATTCTTATTGACCATAACCAAGAACGATTAGTATCTCAAATCAGTGGTCTTCAAAAAGATTTAAAAGAATCTCGAAAAGAAGGATTAAAAATAAAACCTAGACTTATTGAATATCATAATCAGGTCCATGAAAACTATGGCATTGCTAAGCAGATTTTGGAATTAAAGAATCAAGGTGTTGCTTTAAATAGAATTGGGGTTTTATATCGAAAACATGCGAATGCCTCAGATCTGATTAAATATCTCATGATTAAGAATGTACCCATCAAGATTAAGAGAAAGCGAAATGCTTTAGAAATTGACGAAGTACAAAGACTTTTAAATATTCTCAAATACTTAAATGCAGAGTACAAAAGAAATGATTCTGGAGAGCATTTTCTCTTTGATATTTTACATTACGAATATTTTGGACTATCCGCGCGAGAGGTAGGGAAGCTTGCGATTTATTGTTCTCGAAAAACGGATGTTTCTGAGGATAATCGAAAATGGCGAGATGTACTTGCCGATAAGGAACAATTGGCGAAAGCCGAAATAAAAAATATAGACGGATTTATTTCACTGGGATTGCTTCTTGAAGAATGGATAAATAATGTTGCAAATCTTACTTTACAAGTACTGTTCGAAAAGATTCTGACTCATGGCAAAGTGATTGAAACCATTATGAAATCTCCAGACACTGCCTGGAGACTTCAAGTGGTAAATACACTTTTCGATTTTATTAAAAACGAGTCGGCTAAAAATCCTAAAATAAACTTGTCCGTCTTTATCGAGATGATTGATAAAATGGAAATGGCTCGTATAGAATTACCCTTACAGCAAGTAACCTATGCCGAGGAAGGTGTGCAGATGATGACCGTACATGGATCAAAAGGTTTAGAATTTGATTATGTGTTTTTACTTGGTGCAAATGAAAAGAATTGGGAGAAAATGCGTGGGAGTAGTCAGAAATATAGCTTCCCTAAAAACATGGTTCCTGCATCAGAGGAAAGTAACATAGAAGATGATCGACGATTATTTTATGTAGGGATGACAAGAGCAGAGAATCATTTAAATATTTCATATTCCAAAGAAAGCGAAGAAGGAAAAAGTTTGACCTCTTCTAGGTTTATCCATGAATTAGTGGAGGAAGTGGACGAGATAGAAACTGTACAATATCTAGACGAAGAAATTTTATCGTATCAGGCCGAGCTGATGAAATTTCATCAAGGTAAGGTAGAGCTTATTGATCATATGCTCATTGATCGCGTGTTGGAAGATTACAAGATGAGTGTGACCCATTTAAATAAGTATTTAGATTGCCCACTCAAATTCTATTTTGAAAATATTTTAAGGGTACCCTTGGCACGGTCTAAAAGTATGGGATTTGGAAATGCCATGCACTATGCGATGGAGCGATTTTTTATTTCGCTTGAAGAAAACGTAGAGAGAAAGCCACCAAGCCAAAAAGACCTCATTGAATATTTTAGAAAGGGAATGTCTGATTATCGATCGCACTTTACTGATGCTGAATATTCTGATCTTAGAAAGTACGGTGAGAAATGTTTGACGGCGTATTACGATAATTATAAACATGAATGGTCAACACCTAAATCGTACAAACCAGAATATCAAATTACTTTAACAGAATATAAAGGAGTGCCAATAACCGGAAAATTAGATTTGGTTAAGGTCTATGATGATAGAGTTGAGGTGTTTGATTATAAGACGGGTAAAATTGATAACGCATTAAAAAAACTTAAGGGACCTAGTGGTGATGAAGACTTAGGCGGGGATTATTGGAGACAACTTGTTTTTTATAAACTTTTAATCTCTGGAGATTCTTCCAATCAATGGAATATGACAAAGGGTTTCATGGATTTTCTGGAACCAAAAGATGAAGAGTTTAAAAGACAAGGGCAAGAAATAGAAGAGTTTGAAATTGATATTGTAGAGAGCCAACTTGTAAGTAGCTATCAGTCCATTAAAAACCATGAATTTGAAAAAGGCTGCGATAAACCGGAGTGCAAATGGTGCGCTTTTGTTAAAGATAATTTTGTTTTAAATGATGAGTTAGAAGGGTATGTAGATGAGGAAGAAAATTAGTATTATTAAAAATAATACTAGAGGTATTGATGTATGTTAACTTTAATGAATACTTAATAAATTCTTGAATATCAATGAGAAGTATAAAGCCCTTTATTGTTTTACTTTTTTCAAGTATCAGTTTTTCGCTGTTAGCTCAGTTCGGATCTGTAATCAATATCGTAGAGGCAGATCATGTCGAGATTTATGACTTTGATTTTGGAGATATTAATAATGATGGATTGGACGATATAATCGCCGTTTCTTTTTTTGACGGGAAAATCTCATGGTACCCAAATCATGGTGGTGGAGAATTTGGAAAGCAGGTGGTCATAAATAGAATTGATAGAAGTAGAGCATTAGATGTTGGTGATATTAATCAAGATGGGTTGGTAGATTTCGTTATTGTAAGTGAAGGATCTGGTATTGTTAGTTTGTTTATAAATCTTGGAAATGGAAATTTTGAAGAGAATGTTATTGAGGAAGGAAGTTTTGGTTTAGTAGATGTCCAGTTTGCGGATATCGACTTAGATGGTGATTTGGATTTATTTTTTATTGTGCAAGGAGATAGTTTAATTGCTTGGTTCGAAAATCTTGGAGATGGTTCAATGTCAACAAAGAATGTTTTTGCACAAAACACTATTGGTATTACTGATATTGAATTTGAAGACATTGATGAAGACGGAGATCTGGATGCTTTTTGTTCTACGTATACGGGATGTGTAATGTATTATTTATTCGACAATGGAACTTTTGGAAATCCTAATATTGCACTTGATGAGGGCGGTAATATTTTCGATATTGAAATTTCTGATTTAGATTCTGATTCAAAAAAGGATATAGTTTATGCATCTTCCAATTTGGACAAAGTAAGTTGGGTAAGGAATATTAATGGTTCTCAATTTGACTTGCCGATTCATTTGATTGAAGGATTTGAGGGTGTAAACAACTTGTCGTGTATAGATTATGATAAGGATGGTGACATTGATGTTTTTTGTGGCGGCTGGATTGATATAGGGATTCGTATGGTGCAAAATTCAGGTAATGGAGAATTTGAAGATTATAAAATATTAAACGATTTAATTGATGGTACAACAGAAATTAAGTTTTTTGATGTAGATAACAATGGGTGGTTAGATTGTATCACTAGTTCCAGGGATGACGATAAGCTTGGATGGATTTCTAATTCTGAGGATCAATTTCAAGATGAACAGATTTTAATTTCAAGACAATCATCAGGAACTCACAGTTGCTTTTCTTCTGATTTAGATGATGATAATGATATTGATTTAATTACAACAAATTGGTACGAAGATAAAGTCTCTATATATGAAAATAGTGGCTTTATGAATTTCTCGAATCAAATAGTAGTTTCTAATGAAGCGCAAGGAGCTTATGATGTCATAGCGGCAGATTTTGATGAGGATGGCGATAACGATTTGGTTGCAGCTGTTTATTCTAGCGGACGCGTTGAATATTATGAAAACTTGGGATCTCTTGAGTTTTCTGAAGCGGTGGTTTTGACGGAAGAAAATCTAGGTGCATTTGAATTGATAGCAGAGGACTTGGACATGGACGGTCTTTTAGATCTTGTATGTGTTTCAAATCTGCATCAAAAGGTTCTTGTTTTCAAAAATAAAGGTGATGATGGTTTCGAAGAAATTCTCGTATATCAAGGAAATACAGGAATACGAGGTGTTGATATTGGGGATTTAAATGGAGATGGCGTAAAAGATATAGGTGTTTGTTTTTATATAAATGGAAATGTATCATGGTTTGAAAATTTGAATGAGTTCAATTTTTCAAATGAAAAAATAATAGTTGAAGCAGTTGGAGGTGCCTCTGATATGGATTTCGTTGATTTTAATGGAGATGGTCATTTAGACATTACGGTTGTCAATAACTTCGTAGGCGATATAGTTACGATTAAAAATTTGGGAAATGGAAATTTTGATAGTCCTAATGTAATTGGAGTTGTCGATGGTTCATATGCAATCGATCATGGTGATATTGATTTGGATGGTGATGAAGATTTAATTGTCGCGGCTTGGCAATCCGGTCGTCTAGTAACTATAGAAAATGTAAATAATGAAAGTTTTGGTGAGACGGTTTATTTGGATGGTCAACTTGACGGAGCTTCCGATTTAAATGTAATCGATGTGGATGGAGATTCAGACCTTGATATTGTTGTAAGCTCTTGGGATTATGGAAGATTGTCCTGGTTTGAGAACATTTTGTTTTTCGAAGACCAAGATGGAGATGGTTTTAGTAGTTCTCAAGATTGTAATGATTTAGATCCTGAAATATTTCCAGGACAGCTTGAAGAGTGTGATGGCATAGACAATAACTGTAATGCCATTATCGATGAGGGCTTCGATTTAGAAACGTACTACTTAGATTTAGATGGTGATGGTTTTGGAAACCCTGAAGATTCAATACTTGCATGTATTCAGCCTAATGGAACCTCTTTGAATAATGAAGATTGTGATGATTCCGAAGCAATGATTAATCCTGATGGTATAGAAATCCCAAATAATGGAATTGATGAAGATTGCGATGGTTCGGACTTAGTATCTTCGACTAAGGATTTAAAAATATTAGGAATTGATGCTTTTTCGAATCCCATACAAAGTGAGCTTCTTGTCATTTCTAGCAATGAGTGTGTTTTGAGAATTAATGATATGGATGGACGGTTACTATTAGTGGAAAAAATACATTTGGGAAAAAACCAAATACCCATGAATAACTTACCTAATGGATTTTATTTGTTGCATTTTCAAAACGATTTAGGAATAGTAAGTGAAATATTAGTTAAATATGACTGATTAAAATTTTCATAATTTTTATACCAAGTTATCTTATTAGAAGTTAAGACTATACTTTCGATTATGATTCGTCGATTAGTTGTTTTGATTCTATTGTATCAAGCGATTCCAGGCTTTTCGCAATACGAGATTAAAGGCAGGGTAAACCTTGCTGGTGATTGGCAGCACCAGATTTTTCTTTCAACAATAAATAAGTTGGATGATTACTACAATGCCAACCCGGAAGACATTGTTCAAGTTGTTCCGATTAGTGAAGATGGGTCCTTTATTTTTTCTGGAGATAATTTGCCGGATTCGGATCGATTCTACAGGTTGTATCTTATAAAAGAAGAAGGTTCAGAATTCGACGCCTGTTTGTTTGTAGGAGGTGACGATCATAATTTTATTCATTTAATCCTCAATAATGAGTCGAGTTTAGAGATTCATGTAGATTCATCAGAATATAGTCCGTTTAGTAATTATAAGGTCGTCGGTGATAAGAGAAACCAAAGTCTTGAAAGATTGACAAAACTCATTTATCCTAGTTTTTACTTTTATCAAATAAAGTTTCCATCCGAATTACAATTTTCGCAACAGAAGCATAACCGAGATATGCTTGAGTTTGCGGATACCTGTCAATTTCCTTTAGTGGGTTTGTCAGCGCTGGTTAATACAGACATGGATAGATACTTCACTCTCTATGGCGATAGATATAAAGCATTTGAAGAGAAGTTAATGGAATATTTCCCTAATCACTTATACACAGAAGATTACAAGCGAAGACTTGTGTATTATAGCGGAAAAGGATTTAATGAACATGTTGGTAAATTGTGGATTCTCATCGGAATCTTGAGTTGTATAGTAATTGGACTAGTTGCTTACATAATAAGTCTAAAAAGAAAGATTGGTGCAGACCCAAAATCCGATATTGATTTAAATTCGCTTACCAAGCAAGAGAAGCGAATCTTAGAATTGATTCTTCAGGATAAATCCAATAAAGAAATCGCTGCAGAGTTGTTTGTAGAATTAAGTACCGTAAAAACGCACATAAATAAGCTGTATTCCAAGATTAAAGTGTCTAGTAGAAAACAAGCTAAGATTGTCGCGGAGTCTTTACTCTAAAGTACAATTTAGGGTCTAGACCCTTTTTCAACCCATAAATCCATCTTTTTCACATCCCAAATTCTTCAATTTTCAATTGAGTTCGTAGCTAGTTTTGATTTGAATTTATTTGTTCACTAAAAACTACAAAATGACACGTATTAAATTAATTTCATTTACTCTACTAGCTTTCGCATCAATTGGTTTGTATAGCTGTGTAAATTCGGCTGAAGCCAAGGATGCCGTTTTTGTAAATGCCACTTCAAATTGGTCTTCTCTAGAAGAAGCGATTAGTTCATCAAAACAAAATGATAAAAAGATCTTATTAGATATTTATACCGATTGGTGTAAGTGGTGTAAAGTCATGGATCAAAAGACATTTGCAGATAAGGAAATGCAGAGTTTTCTTAAAGAAAATTATAACACGGCTAAGTTCAATGCCGAATCAAAAGAAGCGATTCACTTTGATGGTAAAGAGTATACTTGGGTTCCAGGTGGACGCAAGGGTATTCATAGCCTAGCTATGAAATTATTAAACAATAGCCCGTCATATCCTTCATTTGTTGTACTCGATTCAGACCTGAAAATTATAAAAGTAATAAAGGGATATAAAACGGTTGAACAGTTTAAGTTGGAATTGATCTGATGAATTGTGAAAATGGGGTCTTATTACATCAAAAGACCCTATTTTCATATTCATGAAAAAGGCGATTTTATACTTCTTAAGTATACTTTATATTCTTTTTGGACTTTTGCAGTGGAATGATCCGGATTGGTATGTTTGGATACCTGTTTATTTTATCACAGCAGCGTTTCTCTTTCGTTATACTCAAGGCAAGAATTTAAATCCTTTAGCTTTTTACTTTTTCTGCGTGCTTGTAATTTGGACGTTATTCTATATTCCGGATTGGATTAATTGGATTCAAGATGGTATGCCTTCAATCACAGGATCGATGAAAGCAGAAAGTCCGTACATTGAATTAATACGTGAATTTTTTGGGCTTTTAATTTGCCTTATTGCTGTGACACCAATAGCATTTAGAAAAAAGAGGTAATTCATTTTATCTATAACTTATGGCATTTGACGTACAACCATTATCCCATGATTTATTAGAAGACTATTTATTTTTCTTTGACAACATAGTCTTTGATGAAAATCCAGATCGTTTTAAATGTTATTGTTACGATTACCACTTTTTGGGAGATGTTGAAAGTTGTACGCGACAGCAAAGTCGTGAGGCAGTTTCAGAGCTTATAATTGAAAATAAGCTTAGAGGATATCTGGCATTTGAGGATAATGTCCCTGTTGGTTGGTGCAATGCCAACAATAGAATGAATTATCAGCGGCTTTTAAGAGATTATGATTACGTCGACAATTTGGAAGATAAGGTATGCTCCATTGTTTGCTTTTTGATACATCCAAATTATAGAAGACGAGGAATCGCACATCAACTTCTAAGTAGAGTCATTTCTGATTATTCTAAACTTGAGATTGACTATTTGGAAGCATATCCAAAAAAAGGAAATCACTCATGTGAAGGAAACTTTAAAGGCCCTTTTGAATTATACTTACAATTTGAATTTAAAATCCATAAAGAATACGACGACTATTATATTATGAGGAAATTTTTTCTAAAATCACCCTTAAGTAAGTAAACTCATGATAATGTGAAAGGTATCGAGTCGCGAACTTGACCAAAGTTAGAATCGCCATTTCTAATTCGCGACAATTCATCAGGGCTGTAGAAATACATAAATTGAATATTGGTTAAAGCATAAAGAATTAACGTTTATGCTCTCTTTTGCAATCCCTTTTTTACTGGCCTTTACGCTGGTAACGATTTATGTATTCAGAAAAATTCTAAGTAAGAATTTTAAGCAACTCAACCTAACACTTCTGTTGTTTGATCTGGTGATTCGAGTATTTGTTGCATCCTACACGGATTTGCATACTTGGGATGAAAAGTATCATGCTTTGATCTCAAAAAACATTTTTGATTCAGTGTTAGTCCCTAAATTGTATGTGGATTATCTTATACCTTTTGATTTTACGGATTGGACACGAACCGAAATCTGGCTTAGTAAACCATTTTTGCCATTTACAATCGTTGGCACAAGTCTGAAGATATTTGGGAATAATCTTATTGGATTAAGGTTGCCTTCGGTAGTGTTAGGCGTATTTTGTGTATGGATAGTTATACGAATAGCTACTATTCTCTTTAATCAATCAGTGGGTTTTTTAACGGGGTATTTCTATGCCATTCATGGATTAATTATAGAGTTAAATGGAGGAAAACTTTCTTCGGATCATGTCGAAAATGTCTTTCTCTTTTTTGCACTGTTATCTGTTTTTTTCTTTGTTAGAAACATCAATAAGTTTCAATATTTAAATTTTGCTGGATTAGGAGTGGCATTGGCATTCGCTTTTTTATCAAAATGGATTATGATTTTTTTAATCATATTTCCGATGGTCCTTTATTGTTTGAGATACTTGAGAAGTCGAAAACACATTTTTGGTTTTATAGTTGCCTTGTCTTCTTCTTTTATGGTTTTAACTCCGTACCTGATTTTTATTTTTTATCACCATCCAGTTGAAGCCAAATTCATGTTCGATCAATTTCTTTTAAAAATTATGTATCCGGACCCCACGCACAATGGAAAGTCGACGTTTTACTTAGTTCAACTAGGTAAGATGTGTGGTCAATTTCTTGTTGTTCCGTTTGTATGGTCTATCTATCATTGGTTTAAAACTAAAAATTCGAATTTGTTGTTTGTTCTTTTCTGGTTGGTAATTCCGATTGAGGTGTTAAGTATATGTTCTACAAAAAGGCCTACCTATTTGGCTGCGATAATACCTCCAGCTTTAATTCTAATAAGCGTCTTTGTTTTGAGGAATTTTGAAAAGTTGAATTCTAATAAAATTTTTAAAATTGTTGGGATTCTAGTGATACTACTTCCGATTAGATATTCATTGGAAAGGGTAAAACCTTTTGAAACGCGTAGTATTTCTCAAGAATGGAGGGTCCCCTTAGAAACCCTTATTAAGGAAAATGAAAATTCTAACATTATTATTTACACAGATCCGAATTCCATAAAGGCCATGTTCTATTATGATATCGTGGCGTATGATCAGAATTTAAGCACCGACAATATTTTGTCCGTTAAGAACAAAGGATATAGAGTGTTTAAATACGATCACGGCATTTATACAGAGAAGTAAGGTCTCTTGTTACCCAATTATGAATATCGTCGGCTTCTTATGTAACTCGGGTAATTTTGAGTTTTTCCATTCGTGAATCGTTTTTGTGACGATGTATTCATTCGAGTCATGGATGTCACATGCTATACACAGTCTTGTTTTGGCATTAAGTGACTTTAAGGCTTCCGCCAATATGTTCTTATTCCGATAAGGGGCCTCCATAAAAATCTGGGCGGTTTTGCTTTGTGATGCCGTTTGCTCAAGTTGCTTTAGTCGGCGTGACATCTCATGTGTTTTTGAAGGTAAGTATCCATGAAACTGAAAAGATTGCCCGTTCATTCCGGAGGCCATAAGCGCTAAGAATATCGAACTAGGCCCAGTCAACGGAATGACTTGAATTTTGTTTTTATGTGCCCAGGAAGTCATCAGTGCTCCAGGATCTGCAATGCCAGGACAACCCGCTTCAGAGATGACACCTATGGATTGTCCTTGTTTGAGTTTTCCTAAGAACTCAAACAACTCTGGTTCTCCAGGGTTCTCTTTGTTGAGTTCGAAAATACTCAAGGAGTCTATGGCTTTTGGATGCTCGGTTGCTTTGATAAATCGGCGTGCAGTGCGTGCTCTTTCGACAATAAAGTGATCTAATGCATGTAAAGCTTGGATTGTTCTTAAGGGCAAAGTATCTATCCCATTTTCACTGATAGGGCAGGGGAGCATATATAGTTTTCCGACCATGATACGAAGGTATCAAAATAGATGAGGATTTGCTCGCTCCCCATCCAGAGGCACCACAGCGTTCTGCAATGACACGGAGGGGACACTATCGAGCAAAAAAGGCGACTTTCTATCTTTAGGGCTTAGCAAGCAAACAATTGCATTTGCGGTTGCTTGAGTTGGTGATATAATTCTGTATTGTATTCAAAAGCTTTTGTATTCATCAGGTACAACTTCTTCGCTAATCGGAATTGTTGATGAATCATTTCGGCTATTTTTCCCGAACCACGCATTCGTTCACCAAACTTAGAACTGCCCGTTTCTCCACCGTGAAGTGAAGCAATTTTATTCATGACTTTCTGGGCGCGATCGGGATAGTTTTTCCCGACCCAATCAGAAAATATTTCCTTGTTATCTCCATTGAGTCTGACAACAATGTGATGAATACGACGGGCACCCAAGTCTGCAAGTTTTTTAACAAGCTTAAAGATGTCGTCGTCATTCAAACCAGGAATAATGGGTGCGGCTAGAACTGTGACGGGGATGCCCTCTGAAGCTAAGATCTGCAGCAGACGCAAACGAACCGCAATTGAACTGGTTCTTGGTTCGAGTTTGCGTCTTAGCTGATCATCAAGGGTGTTAATGGAGATGGTTACGTTAATTAAATTTTCTGCCGCTAGTTTTTTTAACAAGTCGAGATCACGAAGAATCAATTGATTCTTCGTAGTGATCCCAACAGGATGGCGGTATTTCCAAAATACCTCCAAAAGACGACGAGTTAATTTTGTTTTCTTTTCTATCGGCTGATAACAGTCCGTATTTCCAGAAAGCATAATCGGCGCAGCCTTCCAGTTTTTACTCTTCAACTTCCTCTCTAATAAATCGACAGCATTTTCTTTAACTAAGATTGTCGTTTCGAAATCTGTACCCGAACTATAGCCCCAATAATTATGAGTCTTACGTGCATAACAATACACACACCCATGTTCACAACCTTGATATGGATTTAAGGAATACTCTAAACCCACATCTGGACTTATGACTTCATTGACAATTGATTTAGCCTCCGTAGGAATGTAGCGCGTTTTTGGATTTTCTAACTCTGGATTAGAGTCAAAACGCAATAAAGGATCATTCGATCTAACCAGTTTGTCAAAAGGGTTAGATGGGTTAATCTGAGCGCCACGTCCTTTTATATATTCTATCATGTCGAAATATTCGTCAATTAAATGATGAAAAAGCCGACCAATATATGTCGATATTTTCGATGTGTCAATACTTTTAAAGCATTTTTTTATTTAAATCTTTAATTCCTTGTGAATCATTGGCTTGCATGAGGCGAATCTGTATCTTCGATCGCCCCTCTATTTTAAAATACTTGACTATGAAATCCTTTGTAACTCTGTTTTTGACGCTATTTTCTTTGACTTTCGTCATTTCTCAGGAGCATTTGGCTTGTGATGGTGAGCGCTACCGACTCGACATTTTTGAAGACTTTGAAGTTCTAGAAGGATTAAAATTTGGCGAGGGTGTCACATTTGATGGCAATCAACAAGAATTATTTATGGACATCTTTCTGCCTACTAATGATCCCGCTGAAAAGAGAGCGGCTATCATTTTTGCTTTCGGAGGAAGTTTCCTTGCCGGAAATAGAGAGGACATGCATTTCTTATGCGAAATTTTTGTAAAAAAAGGATTTGTCACCGCTACCATAGATTACCGTTTATATGATGGGCCACTTCTACCTTTACCTTCTCCTGAAGATTTTCAAGACGTAGTTAGTAAAGCAGTCAGTGATATGAAGGCATCCATTCGTTTTTTAGTCGAGGACGCCGAAACGGATAATGAATACAAAATCGATCGTAATAACATTTTTGTGGGAGGCATTTCGGCAGGAGCAATTGCAGCCGCTCATGCAGCAGTACTGGACTCGACAGATGTATTTACACCAGAGTTGATGGCCATTATAGAAAGCAATGGCGGTGT
>JAHDBE010000009.1:0-4336 GCA_020630555.1 Saprospiraceae bacterium | reverse complement strand
GGTATCGAAAACCAACTCTTCACCATAGACGGAAGTTTTGGACACGTCAGTTATTTTGTTCCCGAGTCTCTCCAAGATAGCCTTATGAGTAAGACCGCAGATTTTACTCAATTCATTATATGTGGAGAGTACATCTCAGGTACCTCCGAAACCAATATAGAATCTTCGCAATTCGAATTATTTCCTAATCCAACTCAAGGCACTGTCCAGATAAAATCTCGTGAAGGCTTAGAGATTGATCAAGTAACCCTTCTGGATTTGGCAGGACGAATTTTACATACATCTAAGATTAATTCCAAAACGGAATTGTCTTTCGATTTGAATATCGCCCCCGGTACCTACTACATTAAACTCGATACCCAGATCGGATCTGCCACAAAAACACTTATGATTATAGAGTAATTCGATTTGGCTTTCGCCAATGTAAAACTATGGCCTACAAAAAATTAAAATTCTGGTTTGATAAAGAGTTAGCAGTCTTAAAACTTAAACCCACCATGGACTCCAAATCCGATATTATATCTGACCAAAGCGAAATCCAATTTAAAACCTAAATAAAAGAGTTTTGAGATATCTTGATCAAAATGTAATCCAAACTCTGGAATAATAGAGCTCAATCTCATAAACTCCTCTTGAAAAAAGTCTAACTCACTTCCCCATACACTTAAGCGAACAATGTCCGCTCGATACCAACTTATCCCTGATGAGATTGATATTTTAGATTTGTTTGCAGTTCGAATATTTAATTTTATTCCACCACCCAAATTCATTGAATGAATTGGGAGAATCATCTTACTCCTTCCTTGGTGATCACTTGTTTGAAATTCTCTATCGAATCTTAATTGATCTTCTTCGGATAAACTCATTATTAGATTTGAGTCATTTCGTGTGTATCCGGTACCTAAACTAAACTTAGAATAAATAGAAAACTTTTCTTTTAGACTCCTACCATATTCAATGGTATAATTGTTAATTGATGGTACTCCATCACCTCCAATCTTCCCTAATCGGAATTCAATCCAATTTTGACTACTATTTGGCCTACTAGTCGAATTGTAACTATCTCTGTTAACCTTAGCAAGAAACCTAACGCCTGCAGTAATAAAATTAGGTTGCGAATTATATCCTATATATGAACCTATTTTAAATCCCTCCCTAATTTGATGTAGATATTCTAGGTCAATTTTAAATCCCAAATCTGACCTTTTACCGTATAAGTCATAAAAATCGTCTATTCCTATGGTCTCAAATTCACTATTTCTTACATCCCAATCTATTCTTGTTTGAGCTACGTATGAGCCTAAAATACTCATTCGAATTCTTCCATTAACTGATATTTTCGTTTCCTTACAAAGCCCAAGATTAATGCCTTTATATTGTCGCATCGTTGTTGGGTGGAAAATTTCATTATTCAAGAAATCATTGGATGGTACATTCATTCCACGAATTGTATGACCATTGATTACTCCGATTGTTCCGTAGATTCCCATACCAAGATGCTTATGAAGGTCAAGTGTATATTCAAAACCAAAGCCTACAGATTCAGGTCCAATTATAACTCCTGATTTTGTACCAAATTGATAATTATCATATTGACCATATAAAGGGAAACAAATAGCGATTAGAAAAAGTATATAAACTTGTTTCATTTGATTGTTTTAAAAACTTTGAAAATAATTAAGAGATAAAAACGCAGAGTCTGAACTTGAATAGGCAGCCCTTGCACCTAGTCTATTGCTATTTCTTAAGAAATAGGTGTAGGATATTCCTATGTTATAACTTAATGAAATCCCTAAATACTCTGTAGGTGGTTCTGGTAGTATACTAAACTCTTTTCTGACTTTAGTCCAGCTTGCTTCTAAAGCAGGGGCAAATTCTATGGATGCTTTATGGTTTTTAATTTTCCAAACATTTAATTGTGTCCAGAGCTGAAAATTCAAATTATGATTTCTGTCTAAAAAACTATTGGATTGTGCTGTTCGCCATGTTGATAGGTAAGATAAATTAGTTTCAAATCCAATAATTTCATTCAACTCCCGTACTAGACCGGCACCAATATAGAAGCCTTTGTTACTATTTATGTCAGCATATCCTACTCCGAGTCCAAAAAATTTATTCCTCGTTTTGACAGGCTTTATTAATTGATTATCGTTTATCAAGAATGGCGATCTTATCGGAACGACTATTTTTTGGATATTAGACTTTGGCAGCGGAAGGATAGAGTGTACTACCTCTTTTAAATTTTTTGAAATAATATATTTTCTTTGATTATTAGACTTAAGACTCTTTAATACATTACTCAATGGATATAATTCTGTCTCCGTAAAATCAGATATTGGGTTTATAATTTTGGTTGTTCCTCCAAATTGCGAGTTGATCCTATTTTTAGAATTACGTGCATTTTCTTCTGAAGAGTTCTTTAAAGATTGGGCGCCAATTCCGGAGCTATTAATCTTGGAATTATATGTTTGAACTGAATTTAAGTCTTGTCTTGTGTTTAATTTTTTATCTAAAATGGTGTTCGTTAGTATTTGATTTCCTTTTTTAGAAACCGTTTTATCTTCTTCGGGATTATTTGTATTGGAGATTAAATAGTTCTCTTTGGTAATAACTTTTTTATTCTCACGAGCAGACAAGTGAGATATATTCTTTTTAGTGATAAAAAAGGTTATGGTTCCAGTGGAGGCCAACAAGAAAATAAAAAGGATGATTAAATATTTTCTGAATTGTGTTTTACTTGACTTTGCATTTAATGGAATTGTATTCAGCATTCCTTCCATTTGAGCCCATGCATTAGGATTAAATGGAGTTTCGTGATTTTTAATTCTTTGCCTAAAATCTCTATTGTCCATATTTTTCACTTAAAAGGATTTGAGAATTTACAATCTGAGCTTTCAAGCTCTTTTTTGCCTTCGCGAGTAACCATTTTGAAGTGTTTGATTTTATACCACTTATATCTTCAATTTCTCTATGAGTATATCCGTCTATTTCATACATACTAAAAACAACTCTTTCTCTTTCAGGCAATAATTGAATGATACGAATTAACTCCTCAGACTCAAGTCTATTCATCATGTGCTCAAAATCTTGGGAGTTTACTTCATATCCAATAGATTCAATCGCGATTAAATTTTTGTGTTTTCGGTTTGATCTATAATGATCTATAGCGGAGCGAACAAGAATAGTTTTAGACCAACCTAGATAGTTTGTATGAAGTGAAAAATTTCTAAGGTTCGAAAATACTCTCATCATACCTAGATTGAAGACCCAATCTCTTTCCGAGCTGTCTTTAGTATAAACAGCAACAGATGCAGCCAACTTAACATAAGTGTAGTTATAAAGCTCTTGTTGAGCTTTTCTATTCTTCTTTAAGCATTCTTTTATTATGTGCTGAAGAGGCTTCACTGATTTTTAGCTTATATTCTCTCAAGAATTAAATCACAACTGCTTGATCCTTCGTTATCTACTTTATGAGAAAAGTAAAAATTTAGACTTCCTTCCGTAATCATATTTATTTCACCTGAGAAAGTTACTACATCAAAATTTTCCTCTTCGTTAAGCACTTGTTCTTCTATCATGATAATAGAGTTTTTTTGTATTCCTTCAAATATTAGTTCGTCCCCGAGATCGATGAAATAAAGATCATTTTCATCCTTCTTTGTGATTGTAATGGAGAATTCGTCACCATTATCTTCTGACATCTCTCCATTACACATGATGCTTCCTGAGTATGTTCCTTCAAAGTTTAATTCCGGTTGTGTTTCTGGTTTATTATTTGACTCTTGAGTGCATGACGTAGCCAATAAACTAAATGCAACTATGTAAAAGATTAAATGCTTCATATTGTAATTGTTTAATTATTTAATGTTTAAATGCCTTTACATATATATCGATGATATTAATTGGGATGGTTGGTGATCTTTAAAAAAAATAAAATTTATGCTCCTTCTAATTTTAAACAATTATCAAAGTGATGAAACCGTATTGTTTATTGAATATTCATTTATTGACTTCAATCCGATTTATGGGATGTAACTGAGTAAATCAGATTGTTTGAATATTGTTGATTTGTGAATATCTTTCATTAATTCAACTTCTATGGCCTACAAAAAATTAAAATTCTGGTTTGATAAAGAGTTAGCAGTTTTGCTTTCGGATAAAATCCAAGTGGTGTATCCTGAGTTTTCTAAATCGACTTTCGTCAAAGAAGTGGATAAAGCGGTTCAGCCACTCGAATTAAAGGATCGTGTCAAAAGTATTTCTGACCTCTTATTTATTCATCTTAACCAAGATTATAAACTCGCAATACAGGTTTTACTTCAGACCCTTGGCCCAG
>JAHDBE010000008.1 GCA_020630555.1 Saprospiraceae bacterium | reverse complement strand
TATACTGATCATATCGTTCAAAATTTTTTGAACGTTGTGAATTTTCTAGCTTTACCCGTAAAACAAGCTAAAATTTTAGTAGTGTAGTACCAATCTACCGTAATTTATTAACCACATATCCCAGCTCAGATTACTTAGTAAAATAGTCAGGCTGGTCTGAACAAGGATGGCGAGTCATGTTTGATAACTTAATTGGCGAGGGGATGGAAGCCGTTGAAGACACCTTAGAACATGTGGTGTCGACTGATGTAGAAACCCTTCAGGATGCAAGTGTGCATATTATCACCTCTGGTGGAAAGCGTGTAAGACCACGTCTGGTTTTGCTTTCTTATCTTGCCTGCGGTGGCAAAGACATGGCAGATGTTTATGATCTGGCGGCCGCTGTCGAGATGGTGCATACCGCCACCTTGGTGCATGATGACATCAATGATCATAGTGACTTTCGCCGAGGCAAAGTGGCCGTACATAAAAAGTGGGGGCGCACGTTCGCTCTACTGGCCGGTGACTTTTTGTTTACCAAAGTTTATGAACTGATGGCGCCTTACGGCAATCCGTACAATGTCATGATGTCTAAAGCGTGTGTTTTGCTCGTAGAAGGTGAGACTTTACAGGCTCATGCTGCAAAAACGGGTGAAATTGATCGCGAAATCTATAAAAAGATTATCGCTCGCAAAACCGCCAGCTTATTCGAAGTTTCAACCATTATGGGCGCGGCCGCGGCCGGAGCTTCTGATGAAATAATCGAGGCGATGCGTGAATATGGCTACAACCTTGGTATGGCATTTCAGTTAGTTGATGACATTCTAGATGTGATTGGTGACGCAGAAGAAATGGGCAAACCGGTCGGTTTAGATGTTGCTCAAGGCCGTGGTGTGGTTGTGGCTGAAGGTGCCGCGAATGGAAATGGTAGCTACCAAAATGGTGCACCAACTGCTGTCGCACAAGCACTGCCCGACGATGATCCTGTCAAGAAGATGATGGACCGGATGCGTGATTCTGGTGCGCTTGAACTCGCTAAACTGCAGGCTGCAGAAATGGGCGAACGTGCCCGAGCTGCTCTGGTAGCTTTACCTGAATCAGAGATTAAAGATGCTCTAGATGAATTAGTTGATATGGTTATTGACCGAACAAACTAACATCGTGATTAAATAGTTTTAAAAAAGGCAGATTAATTTTCTGCCTTTTTTTTTACTTAAAATTCAGAGATTTAATTGATCCAGGGGGATAATTTAAGATAATAAGGATAGAAATCAAATTCATATTGTGCCTATGGGTTTGATGAAAACAAAAAGAAGTAGTGTCAGCTAGGATCCTCAAAATTTTTACTTAAAAAGTAACACTCACATATGCACAGCTTTGATATTAACAAAACCTATTTTGAAATAGATCGTTTAAATCTTTCAAGTTATGAAAACCGCTTTGATGAATTAGAAAATGGGCAAGAGAATAGCCAGACCGCCCTTGAGCTAAACATGCAGTTGTCCCAAGGGGATCGGTACAAAAAGGGGTTAGTCGACAGCTTAAATAATTTGACCTGGTATGAGTTAAGATTAACTTCCTACAAAAAAGCTGAGGAGTTTGCAGAACAAGCGCTTAATTTGGCTCGTGAAATTGGATATTTTGGTGGTGAAGCCAGATCTCTGGGTCACTTGGGGCGCATACTCATGTATTGGGGGCATTATGCAGAAGCTTTAGAAACCCACCAGAAACAATTGGAAATAAGCAACAGGTTTGATCTTGAGACAGAAAAGTCTACGGCGCTTAGCTACATGGGGCATATTTATGCAAGGTTGGGCAAACCGGAAGAGGCGATTGAATCTTATAAAGCCAGTGCAAAAATTGATGAAAAACTAGGTGACACCGCTACACTTTCAGGTAAGTTAATCAACATTGGTTTGGTGTACAGTCAATTTGAAGAAATAGAAAATTCTTTGTCTTACAGTCTGGAGGGGCTTGAACTTGCAAAAGAAACGGGGAATTTTTACAGTCAATGTTGGGCCCTAGGCAGCATTGCCAAAGCGTACAGAAAAAAAGGAAGATTTGAAGAGTCGATTAAATACCTTGAGGAAAAATATGCCCTTTCTATTGAAATTAATGACGAGCAGCAGCAGCTTGATGCGTTAATTGAATTTGGGAAAACATATTTAGCCAGTGAAAACTTTCGTCACTCGATTGATTTTTTGACAAAGGGAATTGAAGTTGCGCAAAAAAACAATTTTAGGCCACACCTGATTCGCTGTTATGAAACGATAGCGCAAGCGTATGAAGGGGCTCAAGACCACAAAAAATCTCTTGAGTTTTATAAATTATTTCATGATCTAAAGGAAGAGATTTTTAATAAATCGGTTGATCAAAGACCTAAAGACAACACCTTCGTCTTTTATGAAGGTCCTCCATCTGCCAATGGTAAACCAGGCATACATCATGTCATGGGGCGAACCGTGAAAGATCTTTTTTGTAGATATCAAACCATGAAAGGTAAACGTGTCGAAAGAAAAGGGGGTTGGGATACGCATGGATTACCAGTAGAACTTTCAGTTGAAAAAGAATTAGGCATTACCAAAGAAGACATTGGTAAAACAATTTCCATTAAAGAGTATAATCAGAAGTGCCGAGAAACGGTCATGCGTTTCAAAGATATGTGGGACGATATTACGCGTAAAATGGGATATTGGGTTGACTTAGATGATCCCTATATCACTTTTAAAAACGAATATATTGAGTCTGTTTGGTGGTTATTGAAAAACTTATATTCTAAAAACCTCCTCTATAAAGGGTATACGATCCAACCATATTCTCCAGCTGCTGGTACAGGACTTAGCTCACACGAATTAAATCAACCTGGCTGCTATCGAGATGTAAAAGACACCTCTGCAGTTGCTCAATTTAAAGTGATTAAAAATGATAAATCAGATTTTCTTTTTGAAGGAAAGTATGATGGTGACGTTTTTATAATTGCTTGGACAACTACACCATGGACTCTTCCATCTAATACCGCACTCGCGATGGGTAAAAAAATTACTTACGTTCGCGTTGCAACGTATAATCCATATACTAAGTTGCCAGTAAATCTCATCCTCGCCAAAGACCTATTGTCTAAATGGTTTAAAGAAGAACAGTATGAGGCGGAATATAATTCGTACAATCCAGAGGATAAAATTATACCTGTTGTTTTAAACGGTGAATGGGTTGGAACCGATTTTGAAATGATCGAATACGAACAATTGCTTCCTTACCAACAGCCAGAAGAAGGAGATGCCTTTAAAGTTCTAATTGGTGATTTTGTATCTACTGAAGATGGTACAGGTATAGTTCACTTAGCACCATCTTTTGGTGCAGATGATATGCGCACTGCGACGAAGTATGGCATTGGAGCTTTAACCTTAGTGGATAAACAAGGAAAATTTGTTGACGGGGTCGGAGAATTTTCTGGACGCTACGTAAAAGATTATAAAGATGAGCCAGAATATCGAAGCGTCGATATTGATATATCTATCAAACTTAAACAAGAAAATAAAGCTTTTAACGTACAAAAGTATAGTCACAATTACCCGCATTGCTGGCGAACAGATAAGCCTGTTCTTTATTACCCATTAGATAGTTGGTTTATAAAAGCATCAGCTGCGAAGGAGCGGATGAAAGAATTAAATGATACCATTAATTGGAAACCCGCTCACACGGGTGAAAAACGATTCGGTAATTGGCTAGAAAACTTACAAGACTGGAATTTATCTCGATCTCGATATTGGGGAATTCCTCTACCAATCTGGCGAACAGAAGATGCTGAAGAAGAGTTATGCATAGGATCTATTGAAGAATTAACGAATGAAATAAATAAGGCTAATTCGGTACTCGGTTTAAATCAAAGCATTCCAGACGATTTACACAGACCACATATAGATGATGTCATTTTAGTTTCTTCCTCAGGTAAAAAAATGACTCGAGAATTAGATTTAATAGACGTATGGTTTGACTCAGGGTCAATGCCATATGCGCAATTACATTATCCTTTTGAAAACAAAGAATTAGTAGACAGTAATTCGCAATTTCCAGCAGATTTTATCGCAGAAGGAGTAGATCAAACAAGAGGTTGGTTTTATACTTTGCATGCCATTGCCTCGATGTGTTTTGATAGTGTAGCGTATAAAAATGTAGTATCAAATGGTTTAGTCCTAGATAAAAATGGCGTTAAAATGTCGAAGCGCCTGGGAAATGTAATTGACCCGTTTGAAACATTAAAAAATTACGGTGCCGACGCCACAAGATGGTATATGATTTCCAATGCCCCTCCATGGGATAATTTGAAATTCTCTTTAGAGGGTGTGGATGAAGTACGTAGAAAGTTCTTTGGGACCCTTTATAACACGTATTCTTTCTTTGCGCTTTACGCGAATATTGATGGTTTTAATCATTCTGAAGAATATATTCCTCTTAGCGAAAGACCCGAAATTGATCGTTGGATTATTTCACTTTTAAACAGCTTAAAAAAGGATGTTGATTCTGAGTATTCTAATTATGAACCAACGAATGCAACACGAAGAATTCAAGAATTTGTCGACGAATATTTAAGTAATTGGTATGTCCGATTATGTCGAAGAAGATTTTGGAAAGGAGAATTAGGTCCCGATAAAATCGCGGCATATCAAACCCTTTACGAATGCTTAGTGGCTGTTGCAAAGATGATGGCACCAGTGGCTCCATTCTTTTCGGATTGGTTATTCCGAAATCTAAATTCTGTAACCATGTTCGAAGATTGTCAATCCGTGCATCTAGCTATTTTTCCTACAATTACAGAATCCGCCATCGACAACAAGTTAGAGGAACGCATGGAATACGCAAAACGTATTTCTTCATTAGTCCTTTCACTTAGACGAAAAGATAAATTAAGGGTACGACAACCGCTACAGAAAATCATGTTACCTGTTCTAAATCCTAGTTTTCAAAATCAAGTGGAGCAAGTTCAAGAACTTATTCTTTCAGAAGTTAATGTAAAAGAAATCGATTTCATTACTGAATCAGATGGGATCATCAAAAAGAAAATTAAACCTAATTTCAAAACCCTAGGTAAGAAGTTAGGAAAGCATATGAAAAGTGCGTCTCAAGTTATCCAAGGACTCAATCAAGAAGACATTGGACGTATCGAGCATAATGGTAATTATACTCTTAAGCTCGACGGAGAAGAATTCTTACTAACCTTAGAGGATTTTGAAATCACCAGTGAAGATATCCCAGGTTGGCAAGTAGCAACTGATCGCGGTATTACTGTAGCACTTGATGTCACTTTAACCGATGACCTTAAAGCCGAAGGCATGGCACGCGAAATTGTTAACCGTATCCAAAATTTGAGAAAATCAAGTGACTTCAATGTCACTGATAGAATTAATATTCAATTAGAAGAACACCACATGTTGACTTCAGCCATAGATAAGTATGGAGAGTACATAAAGGCTGAAACCTTAGCGGATTCCATCGAATTACGAAGTGAATTAGAAGGAGAAAAAACCGACCTCGTAGATCAAGTATCTGTGGTCATTAATATAGATAAAGTTTAAAATGAGGGTGCCTTATTGGGCACCCTCAAAGAACAAACACCCTTAACAGATGTACCTAATTATATTTTTATAAAGGGTTTTGTAACAACCTCAGAATTACCTTTAATCTGAATGTAATAGACTCCAGGTTGCATCAAGTCGTTAAGAATTAATCTTGATCGTCCTTCTCCAGAAAGCTTTCCTGTCTGAAGTGATTTTAAATTAGAGCTAAAAATTTCGAATTGGGCCTCTTGAAAACTTGTATTCCATTCTATAATTAATTCGTCACCAACAGGATTCGGAATTAAATTGACGGAAGTCACATCAGAATCAGATTTTACAATTATCGTCTCCGAATAAGTCAACTTACCGCTCATATCTTCAGAAACCAATCTATAATACTTAGTCTGGGCATTATCAAAATCATTAAAGTAACCTCTCTCTATTTTCGAATAGTCGTCGGTTTTCATAATTTCCATAAAAGACCGGCCATCATACGATTCTTCTAGAATTAGATTATACTCCTCTGAATATTCTATTGCCCAAGAAATGGCATTGTAAGAGTTCTTTCGCTCTGCTTCAAAAGACCGTATGTCCAATGAAAGTATAGGCAAAATAACCACTTCCACCATCGCTGTATCCGCCGCTTGGGCAGAAATGACTTCTCCCGCAACAGCTCTGTTTTCCGTGACCGAACCATCCTTTAATGTATTTCCTTGTCCAGCACATGTTGCGGCACTACTTGTTCCTGCAATGCATCCACTAATCGGCCGTAAAAAACCATAAGTTTTTCCAAAAATTTCTTCTGAACAAGAAACATGAATAAAAACAATCTCATCCGCTACGGTTGTGGTATCTCCATCTAAATGGAGTTGATATTCGTAATTAGTCGTCGAAGGAGGCAAGGCCGATCCATCTACAAAAAAATCTTGACCATGAACTAGGTTTTCATGAGTCGAAAAAGTGACGTGATCTTTATCCTTCACTAATACTGTAGGGGACTGAGAATCATCTCCTAAAAATATGGCATCTATCGTCCATATTCTTCCTGCTATACATCCTGGATCAGAACTACAATAGCACTGAGTAACACATGTATCTTGATAATTGAGGATGTAGAAAAAAGTATCCATTCCCACGAAATCTGGGTCTGGCAAATAAAACCAATTGCAATCAGGCAAATGGGTAAGCGTTCCGTTAGAAGTTCCGCTTAAAGTATCCGATTCACACGGATCAAAAATTCCAAGGTCGTCATTAATAAATACTTCCATAAGTATTCCGGTTCCTTGGGTTGTGGTGTAAGAATCTAGGCACAAGTCGAATTCGGTTCCACAGTCGCTGATTATTTCAACTACAGGAAAATTACATCCAGACTGAGAAAAAGAATACTCGCTCATACCCATACATAGTACGAGTAAAAAAAGCTGGTACTTTTTCATTTTTAGGGGTTTTTAATATGTTAAGTGTATTGTTGGACTTTATTTAAGGGTGCGTCCGAAAAGTCTGTCAGTAGAATGTGTTAGGGTACATATTTTCAATGTTAGGGGTTATTTAAATTGTTTTCAATACAAAGATTAAAGAGTATCCTCCTTAAAAGCAAATAATTTTTGTCTTATCCCCCCCCTATTAAGACTATCGGTAAATATTTAGAATATTCGGCGAGTTAGTTTTCTTTGAGCAATAGATCGAAATGCAATCGATTCATTTCGGCATCAACAGCGTTTAAACTCGCCTCTTTAATAAGCTCTTTTACTTTTTGATCTTGCCCTTTTTTGAGTAAAGCTTTAGCTTTCTGTAAATAATGAATGCTCTTCGGTTTTAACTCAATCGCCTTTTCACTCCATCTTATAATATCTTCCATGACTCGTTCATCATCGTGCATCTGAAGTAACTTTCTACAAAGTTCATAGGTTTCTTTCTGCAGCCATGAAATCGACATACTGTCGTTTGTGCGCTTTCCAGAAAAATGTGAATATAGTCTATTAATCCTCTTTGATGTTGTCTTATGAAACTCCGAATATCTTCTATTCTTTTCATAAAAATCTAGGAGCATTCTTTCTTTCGAATCTTGAAATTCAGTTAAGGAAAAATTCGGTTTAGTGCGTTTTAAAAACAACTGCTTCAAATCCAAATATTTTAATAAATGAGCTTCGTCTCTATGCTTGGACGCCCTCACAATATGATGATCTAAATCGGATTCTATTTTTCTTTGTATTCCTATTTCATCCTTCCGACTTTTACTAAATATCCCGACGATTTTTAAGCTATTCAGAACATGCTCTTTTAATTCAATAGTCAAATGTGAAAAACTACTTTTCAGAAAATCCAATTGTTCATCAATCCTTTCAGAAGAGCCATTAAAGTAGTCCTCAATAACATCCGGCCATTCAGGCGAGTAAAAATCCTTTGAATGTTCCATTAAAGGAATTAAAGATTTTTCAGAGTTCCCTGTACTGAGTTTTTCAATGAGCTTAACCAAGTGGATGTCACTTTTTAAGTATGCCGTGTGGTTTGCTATACTTTTTAATGTGTTTACTTTTTTAAACCCCACGCTGTGCATCATTTTTATCCCTTGAGAATCTAAAAATAATAAGGTAGGATAAGCTGCTACACCAAAAGTGCTTGCTATTGCGTATCCCTCTGGCTGTTCTGCATCCAAACTTAAGTTGACAAAATTTTTATTAAAATATGTGCCAATGGTATCGTTAGTAAACACTTCCTTTTCGAGACGTCTACAGTTTCCGCACCAGCTTGTTTGTAACTCTACAAATATCCTTTTATTCTGCTCTTTGGCTTTCGCCAATGCTTCATCAAAACTTATTTCTTCGAAAAGAATTCCTTGAGCATTCCCCGTAAGGGAAAAGAAAAAAAATAAAACAAACGCTATGTATCTCATCCGAAGTTCTGGATTTTCAACCCAAGATAAATGCATACTAAACAAAACAAAACACTGAGCGCCACATACGCCAGAGCTAATAGAGTTTGTCCATTTTGCATCAAATGATAAGTCTCTGCACTAAAAGTAGAAAACGTACTGAAGCCTCCACAAAATCCAGTAAGTAATAGGAGTGAGTACTTTGTCGATATCCCTTTGTTTAATTGATAACCAATCAAAAACCCAAGAACAATACAACTTATCGCATTAGCAGTAAAAGTGGCCCAGGGTATACCATCTGATTTAGGCAAAATCAAAGAAATGCCATATCGACAAACACTTCCAAGTCCACCACCGATAAATACCATTAAAAAAGGAAACATTAGCTGATCTGCTTTTTCTTATTATTCGCAATCATGTATAACAAAGCAGAGAGAATTGTGGCCAAGCCAAGGATTAATATCAAAAGGTTCAATGTGCCAATATGCTGCAACTTAACTGCTATAAATATGAAAAACATGTTGACCACAACTAAAACACTAGTGGCTTGCATATGCGTCAACCCACTGTCCAAAAGAAGATGATGTATATGAGTTCTGTCGGGATAAAAGGGTGATTTACCTTTGGCCGCACGCATAACAAAGACACGCAATGTATCGAAAAGTGGAAGTATCATAATTCCTATCGCAACAGAAGGCGCAGATTCAAAAGCATAGGGTGAATCTGGTTCTAGAACACGTTGCTGTTCTATAAACTGAAGGGCCAATATTGAACAAACTAATCCCAGCAAAAGAGAACCTGTATCTCCCATAAATATCTTTGCTGGCGTAATATTATACCTTAAAAACGCCAAGGATGAACCCACCAATGTAAACGCAACTATCGCGATATCTATTCGATCAATCTTATAAAACCAAGATCCCAAAACAACAGATATTAATATTCCTAAACTCGCTGATAAGCCATTAATCCCATCTATCAAATTAAAGGCATTAATTATTACAAGAATTGTAAATACTGAAATTATGGCACCTGGAATGGGATGAATATCATAAACTCCAAAAATGCCGTACAAACTTGTAATCTTCACATTAGCTTTAAAAACAAGAATGGCCGCCGCAAAAAGTTGACCTAGGGCCTTCTTCCCGGGACTTATAGGATCTATATCATCCTTCGCTCCTATTAAGAAGATAATGATAAACGCACATAATATATACTGTAAATCCTCATTGAAATAAGTGAATGGTGTCCATAGTATTATGGAAAAAATCATCCCTGCAAAAATCGCTATTCCTCCTAATGAGGGCGTACTAACGGTATGAGAACGTCTCTCCCCAGGTTCGTCAAACAATTTTTTCTTTCTAGCAACACTAATAATAGAAGGTATAGCCAGATACGTTAGAGTAAATGCCGTAATAAATGCTAGAATAATGTCAAACATAGTTTTCGCCTAGATGAAGCAAATATATCATCTATGAGACGTCAATTCAGCGATTCGGTCATTTTTCTGTATTAATCTCGTCAATCCCTTTTTTCAATTCTTCCCCCAATTCACCCAGACCTTCCATCATTTCATCAATCGCTCCTTTTAGGTCATCCTTAAAATCCTCATCAAAAATATTTTTGAGTTCCGTTTGAAGTTCTTCAAATGCTTCCCCTAATTCAGACTCTAACATTTTGCCTATTTCGCTAGAATTCTGACCTAAAGCACTTAATATATCCCCGTCGTATTTTTCAGAATAGTAAGAGGCTGTATTGGCCCAATATTCCTTTTTCTCTTGCCCGTTTAATTCTTTTTTGAATTTTGGGTAACACACTTTCGTGAATTCTTTGAATTCTTCATCTAATTTGACCCAGGAGTCATCGTTTAGTTCATCAGATTTTTGCTTCACTTCACTTACAAATCCATCAAAGGAATCTAGAAATTTATCTTTATTCGAACAAGGGCCTTGCTGGCAATTACTAAACAAGAGTGTCATAGCCACTAATAATGACAGAGTAAATAGCTTTTTCATAGCATTAGAGTTTAATTACATAATAAGGTATAACAAATTCAATAATCATTCTTTTCTTAATTTTGTCCCGCTGTTTAGACCAATGTTCGAAAACAATAGATGAACTCTGAATCACAAGTTGATAAAACAAGATTACCTCGCCATATTGCTGTCATTATGGACGGTAATGGTCGTTGGGCTAAAGCCAAAGGACAACCCCGAGTTTTTGGTCATAAAAATGGTGTTAAAGCTGTTCGCGAAATCAGTGAAGCATCGGCAGAATTAGGGATAGAGTACGTGACACTTTATGCCTTTTCTACCGAAAATTGGAATCGCCCAAAACTCGAAGTAAATGCCTTGATGACTCTTTTAGTCGAAACCGTAAGAAGAGAGATCGCTACAATGAACAAAAACAATATTCGTTTAAATGCTATTGGTGAACTCGACAAGCTTCCTGGAAAATCCTTTAAAGCCTTATTAGACGGTATTGAAGAAACAAAAAACAATTCCCGAATGACCCTTACTTTAGCACTGAATTATAGTGCCCGATGGGAAATTGTCGAAGCAGCGAAAAGACTTTCTAAAGACGTTAAAGATGAGAAAGTTCAAACAGAAAACATTAATGAAGAGATATTCTCTCAATATCTCTCGACACATAATATGCCGGACCCCGAGTTAATGATTCGGACAAGCGGCGAACAAAGAATTAGTAACTATCTACTTTGGCAAATGGCCTATACGGAGTTTTGCTTTTTAGATATATTCTGGCCCGATTTTACACGAGAGCATCTGTATAAGGCCATCATAGATTTTCAATCTCGCGAAAGACGCTTCGGAAAGACAAGTGAGCAGATTATAAGCTAGATTAAAGTATCGTTAAAAGCTATGTATATCAAAGGGCAACTTAAAATCGTTATTACCTTGGCGCATTATTCTAAGAAATTCCATATGAGTAAACTATTAAAAATATGTTTTCTTCTGTGTCTTACTTCCGCTTTCGCGAATGCGCAAGTAGATAGTTTGGATGTTAAATCTTACAATAACAAACAGGAGTATGAAATTGGAGGCGTAGATGTTATCGGAGCAGAGTCCCGAGATAAAAACGCTATTAGATCCATTACAGGGCTTACTGTTGGAAAAAAAATACGCGTACCGGGACCGCAAATCGCTCAAGCCATAAAATCTCTATGGAAGCTTCGCCTATTCGACGATGTTAAAATCATCGAAACCAAAACTCTAGGTGATGTCATTTTTCTTGAAATCCAGCTGAAAGAAAGAGCCACCCTAAGCAGATACTCTTACAAAGGGGTTAAAAAATCCCAACATGATGATTTAAACGAGCTCCTAGCTAATATCATTACTAAAGGAAGTATAGTAACAGATGCTCAAAAAGATCTCGCTAAAAAAAGAATCAAAGACTTTTATGTAGAAAAAGGAAAACTCGATGCTGTAGTCAATGTGTTAGAATATCCTGACACAATAAAAAGTAATTCAGTCCGACTTGTGTTTGATGTAGATGCAAAAGATCGAGTTAAAGTCGAAAACATAATTTTCCTCGGTAATCATAATTTGAGTGACCGTAAACTTCGTGGCGCCATGGGTAGTACGAAGAGAAAAGGAACCCTTTTCAGAAGGACTAAATTTATGGCTTCTGAATACGAAGAAGATAAACGAAGCATCATTAGAGAGTATAACAAAAAAGGATTCATTGATGCTAAAATTGTAAAAGACAGCGTCTGGAGATATAATGAGCTCAGCGATATTATGATTAAAATCTGGATCGATGAAGGTAAGCGATACTTCTTCCGAGACATCACCTGGAAAGGAAATTCTAAATACACTCCAGATCAATTAAATAAGATTTTAGGTATAGCTAAAGGAGATGTTTTTAATCCAGATCTTTTAGAAAATAGGTTGCGTTTTAGTCAAGATGGTCGAGACATTTCTTCTCTTTATATGGATGATGGATATCTCGGACTAAACGTCGAGCCCGTTATGACAGCCGTAGGAGTGGATAGTGTCGACTTAGAGATTCAAATTGCGGAAGGTCCGCAATTTACAATTGACAAGGTAATCATAGAAGGAAATGATCGGACTCATGAGCATGTTGTAAGACGTACTGTCCGAACTAAACCTGGTCAGAAATTTAGTCGTTCGGATATCGTAAGATCCCAACGTGAGATTATGAATCTCGGTTACTTTAATCCCGAGACCATGAATATGGATACTCCTGTTAATCCGAATAGAGGTACCGTAGATATAAAGTATATTTTAGAAGAAAGGCCTTCTGATCAATTAGAACTATCTGCCGGTTATGGTGGAGCCAGTGGTTTATTAGGAACACTAGGATTGACTTTTAATAATTTCTCTCTGGCGAATATTCGTGATAGAAGTAGCTGGAGTCCACTACCACAAGGAGATGGACAAAGATTATCACTTAGGGTTCAATCCAATAGCCGTTTTCTTAACTCGTATAATTTCACCTTTACAGAACCATGGCTAGGTGGAAAGCAACCGAGGTCTCTGACTGTTGGTGCCGTACACACCTCTTTTGATTTTTCTAGCTTAGGGCAAGGATCATTAAAAATTACTAGAGGATCTGTTGGTCTCGGGACTCGACTGAAGTGGCCTGATGACTTTTTTAGTTCAAACACAACGCTCACTTTAGAATCCATTCGTCTTAGTAATTATTCGAGAGGTCAGTTTTTTGTAGATCTTGAAGATGAAATAATTAATGTTACCGATGGAAACTTTAAAAACTTCCATATTAGACAGGTTTTTACCAGAAGTTCGGTAGCAGAACCTATTTATCCAAGAAGAGGATCACGAGTTTCCCTAACCCTTCAATTTACACCGCCGTACTCTTTATTCCGCGAACCCGGTTTTGATCGTATTGTTGGTCAAGAAAGACAAGATTTAATCGACACAGAAAATAGAATGCGTGGCCCCGGTGCTAAAATGACCGAAGATCAAGAAGATGCATTTATTATTGGTCAAGAACAAGCTAGAAAGTTTGAGTTTTTAGAATACCACAAATGGCGAATTGATGCTGATTGGTATTTCAATATATTCGGAAAAGTTGTCCTTTATGCAAATGCTAAACTCGGTATAGTCGGATCATATGATTCCAGTCTTGGTCTTTCTCCTTTCGAACGCTTTGAACTAGGTGGCGACGGTTTATCAAACCAAAATGTAGGTATTACTGGAAAAGACATCATTGCCCTTCGTGGTTATGAGGTTAACGAACTAGAACAAAATAGTCTTGGGGGAGCGACAGTGTTTGATAAATTTACCATGGAAATGCGTTTCCCATTATCCCTAAATCCTAACTCTACCATATATTTCCACACCTTTTTTCAAGGGGGTAATTCTTGGAGAACCTTAAGGGATTTTAACCCCTTTGATGTTAAACGATCTGTTGGTGTAGGAATGCGTGTTTTCTTACCTATGTTTGGTCTACTTGGATTTGATTATGGATACGGTATTGATAGAAACCTTCCAGATGGAACTCCATGGAGCAACTATGGTAAGTTTAGTATTGTCTTAGGATTCGAACCGGATTAGAATATTTTATATCTAAGGGGGTAACAGTTTTATTCATTGGTGGATTTGTTAGGGAAATACATTTTCTAACATCTTCATAATTTACAATGAAAACAAAAACTACTTTTTTCGTCCTGTTATTTATTTCCTTTAGCATTTGTTCATTTAGTCAATTTAGCTTTAGTGTATCACCAGGTTTAAGTTGGACAGGAGCTCAAGTTGGTTATCAAGCGAACTCTAAAGTCGTCCCATACTTAGGACTACAATACTTGTCTGCAAATATCTCTTTTAACACCACCGACGAATATTACGACGGATTGCAGGTAGTGTCTTACGACGAACAAGGTGATATTAATGCACGAATCATCATTCCTACCTTAGGCGTCAAATATTTCATTTTGGAGAAAAACAGCCTAAAAGGATATTTAAACCTAAACTTGAGTAAACCGCTAATTATGGGTAGCGCCGAAAATGATGGAGACACAATTGAAGAATATGAAGATGTAATTGACGGAGTGAGCTTGTTAGGCTTTGAATTCGGCTTTGGTGCCGAACATTACTTCAATGAAAACTTTAGTGTAGGAGGTGAGTTTGGTATAAGATCTATTGGAGCAAATGTAAGTGGCAGCTACACAAATACTTTCAATAACAACAATGGAAATTTGATTTCCACAACAGACAGCTACGAATACAACGGACGGATTAGTCCCACATATTCTAGGATTGTATTAAACTTCTATTTTTAAAAGTATGGAGCTCAGCTTGTCTGGGCTCCTTTATTTCATCACTTTTAAACTAAGATCCAGACTTCCGGCTGAATGCGTCAAAGCACCCACGGAAATAAAGTCCACACCCGTCTTAGCGATATTACCTACAGTTTGAAGGTTAACGCCTCCAGATGCTTCCGTCTCAAAACGATCACCTACGATTTGTACGGCTTCCGCCAATAAAGGGATCTCAAAATTATCAAGCATCACTCGAGTTATATTTCCGACCTCTAAGACTTCATAAAGCTCGACTAAGTTTCTAACCTCAACTGTAATACCTAATTCTTTATTATTGGTTTTTAAATAGTCGACAACCTTATTTACTGCGTTGGTAATACTTCCAGATGCATCAATATGATTATCCTTTATCATGATCCAATCATAAAGACCATCCCTATAGTTTGTACAGCCCCCTATTCTCACAGCCCACTTTTCTAAAAACCTTAAAAGCGGTGATGTCTTTCTAGTATCCAAAATCGTCACATCACTACCCTCAACTTCCAAGGCAAATCGACTACTCATCGTAGCTATTCCACTCATGCGTTGCATCGTGTTAAGAATGAGCCTTTCTGCTTTCAAAAGAGCTTGAGAATTACAGGTAATATAAAAGGCTTCATCTCCAAATTTCACATCCGCACCATCTTCAATCATTTTCTCAAATACACATGTTGGATCTACATGCTTAAATACTTTTTCCGCAAACTCTACCCCCGCAATAACCCCATCATCTTTTACTAACAATCGAGCCTTACTTCTTCGATCAGAGGGTATACACGCTAATGAAGTGTGATCTCCATCTTGCACATCTTCATGTAAACCATCAATAATAAACTTCTCTAATTGAGCGTCCGTAATACCTTGCATGTGTTGAAATTTTGCGCAATATCGGTTGATGGAATGAATAAATCAATTTCTAGATAAGACTTTCTATTTTCTTCTATGTGCACTAAGCCAAAAGATTCATCGTTAGTATCTTGTTATGATGAAATCTTTCAAGTTTGTTCTTTTGGTGAGTTTGTTCTTTATGGGTTGCGTTTCAAACTCGGATAACAATATTCCTGATGTCAGCAATATTAAAATTGACTTCGACATTCACCGTTTTGACCATGAGTTAAAAAGTCTGGACTCATTGAAAATGTTAGATCAGATTCAAGCACTTAAAGCAAAATATCCCGCTTTCGCGAATTTATATTTTAATAGCATCTACCCTATTGACCTGCAAGACGCAGAGTTACTATCTAATACTCTTAAAGGCGAGTTTTTCAATTATTTATTAGACACAACCTCGACGGTATTTGGTGAGATGGCGGATATTAAGAAAGACCTTCATGAAGCCTATCAATTTTTAAAATACTATTTCCCAAATTCGGACATCCCAGATGTCTATTGCTTGGTATCCGAATTTGGTTATCAAAGATTCATTTTTAGTGATGAAAATGAAAAAGACGCTTTAGGTATTGGTCTTGACCTTTTTATGGGATCGGATTTTCCCTACAAAGAAATTGATCCTTCCAATCCTGCTTTTTCTGACTATCTCACTCGAAGCTTTAACAAAGAACATCTCGTTAAAAAATCAATTGAAACTATTTTAGAAGATAAACTTGGACCAGCCCCAGGAAACAGAATGTTGGATATCATGATTCACAATGGTAAAAAACTCTATTTCCTAGATAAAATATTGCCATCAACTCCAGATTCCATAATTTTAGAATACACGACGGAGCAAACAGATTGGGTATCGGAAAATGAGCTTGAAATGTGGGCTTTTTTCTTCAGAGAAGATCTTTTTTATGAGTCCAATACCATGAAAATTGGTAAATACTTGAATCCGAGTCCCAATTCCCCTAAAATGCCAGATAATGCACCAGGTATGACTGGAAATTATTTAGGTTGGAAAATTGTTGAAGCCTATATGAATCGATTTCCTCAGACTTCCATCAATGATTTAATTATTGAAAAGGACGCGCAAAAAATATTAGATCAATCAAAATTTAAACCCCGAAAGTAAAAATTGATCAAATCGGTATTAATATTGTTGTGATTTAATTGAATGAAATAAAAATTTATGTCTACTCGAAATATTCCAGTTGTTGATCTCTCAAAATACGTACATGGTAATGAGGCCCAAAAACTTGAGTTTGTCAAAGAAATTGGTAACGCTTTTCACGAAGTAGGATTTGTAGGAGTAGTGAATCATGGTATCCCAAAAGAACTTGTTGATGGATTTTATGCCGCATCTAAGTCTTTCTTTTCTTTACCTGTAAGCGATAAAAAGCAATACGAAATTGCTGGTGCAGCAGGACAAAGAGGATATACTTCCTTTGGAAAAGAGCACGCTAAGCAATCCAAAGTCGCTGACCTGAAAGAGTTTTTTCAATTTGGTCAATACGAGGACAACGGAGAATCGGCTTCTGATAATTATGCACCAAACCCTAATGTAAGTCATACTCCAGAATTTAGTGACTTGGGTAAAAAATTATATAAAGCCTTCGAAAAATCTGGTGGTTACCTGTTAAATGCAATCGCAGAACATTTAGATTTACCTGTAGATTATTTTGATCAGCGTATTGAGAATGGAACAAGTATTTTACGCTCTATTCACTATCCGCCAATCACAGAAGAACCAAGATCTGCCATTAGAGCAGAACAACATGAAGATATTAACTTAATAACACTTCTTGTGGGTGCTTCGGCTGGAGGACTTCAACTTCTAAATGCTCAGGGTGATTGGTTAGATATTACTCCAGGGGAAGATGAAATTGTGATAAATGTGGGAGACATGCTCCAAAGGTTAACTAACAATTACTTGAAATCTACAACGCATAGAGTGGTAAATCCACCAAAAGAACAATGGCATGTACCAAGATTATCAATACCATTTTTCCTTCATCCAAGAGCAGAAATGGATTTGACTTGCTTAAATTCTTGTATTACGGATTCTAGACCATTGGCCTACGAGCCAATAACAGCAGGTGATTATTTAGATGAAAGATTAAGAGAAATAGGATTAAAGAAATAAAATACGACATCAGCCTTTAGCAGGTATATTCGTACATTCGTTATTCAATAAACCATTAACCATGACTTTATTTGTATTACTAAATTTCTTAGGACCGGAGATGATCGTAATATTTTTTGCGATTTTATTGTTGTTCGGTGGTAAGAAGATTCCAGAGTTAATGCGAGGTTTAGGAAAGGGAATCAAAGAGTTTAATAGTGCCAGATCTTCAATCGAAACGGAGATTAAAGAAGGCATGAAGGAAATTGATAAGGATAAAGAAGCCTAGTCTTTTTTCTTATATAGATGAAAAGACCCCAAGCCTATACGCTGTAAGAAATGTTTTAGCGAAACGAGCAACACGCCAAGTCCGTACTTTGTACTTCTCGAAAGATTTATTGAGGAGGCCTCTTCAAAATATTTTGTAGGGCATGTAACTTCCGCAATGTCAAATCCAGCATAAACGATTTGAGATAACATCTCGTTATCAAAAATGAAATCGTCCGAGTTTTCATTAAATCGAATGCTCTCTAAAACTTCACGACTAAATGCTCGATAACCTGTGTGGTATTCAGAGAGTTTATAATTAATCAGAAGGTTTTGAGTAAACGTTAAAAAACGATTAGCAACATACTTGTATAGTGGCATACCTCCTTTTAAAGCCCCTTTCCCAAGAATTCGTGAACCGAGTACCACTGGGTATAATTCATCACCTATTATGTTAACCATGGATGGAATTAACTTGGGTGTATATTGATAATCGGGATGAAGCATAATTACAATATCTCCTCCTAATTCAAGTGCTTTATTGTAAAGGGATTTCTGATTGCCGCCGTACCCCTTATTACTCTCGTGTGATATTATGTGCTTAATCCCTAATTCTTTGGCTTTAGCCACGGTATTATCTTTACTCGCATCATCACATAGAATAACTTCATCAACTAAATCAAAAGAGATCTCCTTATATGTTTGCTCAAGGGTCAACTCTGCATTATATGCCGGCAATACAACTACAACCTTTTTATCCTTATACATGTTAGGAATTTGCTGCAAATATAAAAATCGAATTAAGCTGATTTCCGAAAATTGAAGATATTCGCATCAGACAAAACTTCCCTTTCATGAAAATTATATCGTACAACGTCAATGGTATCCGTGCCGCCATGAAAAAAGGTTTGGCAGACTGGGTAGCTTCAGAGGATCCGGACATATTTTGTTTACAAGAAACTAAAGCGTTTCCTGATCAGGTCGACCTTACTGTTTTTGAGGATATGGGATATTATCACGATTGGCATAATGCTGAAAAAAAGGGATATAGTGGCGTCGCTACATTTTCCAAGGATAGACCAGAAGAAGTCATTGAAGGCATAGATATAGCTAAATATGACGATGAAGGACGCGTGCTTTTGACTTGTTACGAAAACTTCTCCCTTCTTAATTGCTATTTTCCTTCTGGCTCAGCTAGTGAAGAAAGACATCAGTTTAAAATGGAGTTTTTAGAAGATTTCAGACCAGTAGTTAAAGAATTATTACAAGATCATCCTAACTTGATCGTGGTCGGTGATTACAACATTGTACGATTAGATAAAGACATCCATAATCCCACTAGAAAAGATAATCCCTCAGGATTTAGACCTGAAGAGCGCGCTTGGTTAAACACATGGTACGAAGAGGATTTTGCCGATGCCTTTAGGCAATTACATCCCGACGATGATGATAAGTTTAGCTGGTGGAGTTATCGAGGTGGATCAAGAGAAAGAAATAAAGGCTGGAGAATAGACTATATCTCTGTTTCAAACTCATTAAAAGATTCTATTAAATCGGCTCGACACGCTTCAGAGGCTAGACATTCAGATCATTGTCCAGTAATGATCGAGATAGATTTTTAATTTACAGGGATTTGATTTTTTCGATAAGATTCAAAAGCGAACTTTCGCTGTAACCTGTTTTTGAAGCTAACTGCAGGGCTTTTTCTGCCTCGTCTAGGGCTTGATCTTTGTTGTTTTGATCAAAATATAAAAAAGCTAAAGTTTCATGAAATCGGGGTTCACTGTCTCGTTTATCTACCCCTTCTTTCATAAGTTTAGTACAAAGTTCATTATTCTCCTCGCCAATAGATTCAATGCAAACATTTGAAATGGTATAATAAACGTCCACATCATCAGGTCGTATATTGGTAGTATATGTAGAAACCAGCTGTAGATAATCATTATGGTTTCTTTCGTAATAATAGCGGTCAAGCATATATCGATGAGCCTGAGTTCTACTTGTACGCGGATTCACATAAGATAATAAGGACTGCGCTTCTTTTAAATTTGGTCTAGGATATCCAGAGTTCAGAGTTTTATCGACTAAAATTTCTACGGTTTCTTGGACATTGGTTTCTCCTAATAAAGCTTCAAACTTGTGTCGATTAATTATAAAATATCGAAACTCATCAGACGCAGTAGAATGAAGAAAATCATGTATAAATCTCATATTGTCTTCTGAGGACCAGTCTGCTTGTGTTTTTAAATATTTCTTGGCACATTCTCGATGTGAACCATCCATCAGAGTCATTCTAAAATATGCCTCCTGTCTCAAAATTTCAGGTGGCACTTCTCCCTCACCTAAGACGTAAAGAATTTTTTCTCCTGCAACTTCAGAAACTGGTGCCGCTTCTTTTACAACAATGGTTTCTTCTACTTTTTCGATTGGAATTTCTTTCTTGACTTCATCTGTTTTATTTATTTCTGGAGCTGAAGTGTTTACTGTCGCGGAGTTGGATGTTGTAATCGGACTACTACTTATGGCTGTTGCTTCAGAAACAAAGTAACCGTTAGTCTCGTTGACCATTCGACCAATGTCCATCAATTCCTTTTTGGTCAATACTTTATCCACTTGATATTTCACGACGCCCTTATCATCTAATATCATTATGGTCGGAAGAAAAATAACTTGATACTTTCTTCTCATGAAATCCCCTAAATCGCCGTCCATATTAATTCTCACACTAACATAATGGTCGTTAAAATATTTGCCGACATCCCTGTCTCTAAAAACAGGTTCCATTCGTTTACAAGGAATACACCACGGTGCATAAGTATCGACAAATACGTCTTTCCCTTCCCTTTCGGCAATTTTTAGGGCGCTTTCAAGATTATCATTAATAAATCGAATGCTCTGACCTTGTAACTGGCTCACAGTACTTAATGCAATAAAGAAGAGTATCAATTTATAGGAAAAATTCAATGAGCTTAATTTTAACTCGATTCTAAAAAGCGAATAAATTGCTGGATTTTATGGCCAGGTTGTCCTTCCTTTTTCGCCAGCTCCAATGACTCTTTAGCTTTAACAATAGCATCAGATTTCTTCCCATTCTTATTCAGGATTTGGGCATAAATCAAGAGATTCTCTGGTGTCTTTTCTTTCTTAACTAACTCTTTACTATAGTTTTCAGCCTTTGTTTTAGCCTTTTCATTGTCTTTAAACTGAACGCTCAACTCTTCAATGCATTGTTTAATAAGTGTAGGTTCCTTTTTTGCGTATTTTTTATAGTACGTTTCTATGGCTGGCATAAAAATATCCGGATCTTTCATATAACCTCCATAATACATATCCGCCTCTAATCCAAACAGCCTGTCATCACCCGTCTTAAAAGATTTATACTTTGTTTTAGATTCTTCTACTAAGCCGTAATATTCAAATTCCGCCGCCTTCTCCACAGTTTTCCAACATACGTTCTGAATTTTTTCCTCTACAGCCTCTTCACCGTATCGTTTAACATACATCTTTCGGTTATTCAATAACTCGCTAAACCATTTACTATCTGATTCAGTAATGCCCTCAAAAACAAAAATGGCGCGCTGTTCTGGAGTAATTTCAGGATTTGATCTTAAATATTCATTGACTACGCCCAAAGAGGGTTTATTTACTTTATTCAAGGCTTTTACATACGCCAAAACCAAGTCATAACTTCGATCTCCCAATGCATATTTTTCCGCAAATTCTCCAGATCGATCATCTTTGGACAACGCCTTATTCCCAAGAGCAATTAGGGCATCTGCCTTTTTAGCACCCACCGATTTATGGACCTCCTCTTCTTTTTCGTTAACAAAGAACAAGGTGGGAAAGGCAGAAACAGAAAATTTCCTCTTAAATGATTTACTTTCAGAGGCTTCCATATCCAACTTCATATTTATGAAATTAGAATTATAAAATTCTCCGACTTCTGGTTGTGTAAAAACCTTCTTGGCCATCATTTTACATGGACCACACCATTGCGCGTAAGCGTCAACAAAAATAAGTTTCTTTTCTTCTTTTGCTCTTACTAGTGCCTCTTCCCAAGTGCCTTCAAAAAATTGTATTCCTTGAGCGAAAAACATGAAAGGCAAACAAAGCAAGACCACTAAATGTATACATCTAGTTTTCATAACTAAGTCTTAATCTACTTAAAATTAACGTTTAAGGGAGAGGACAAATTTCGTACTTGTAAATTTAACACATTCCTAACGCAATTAACAAAAAATGCCGTTGCTCATAAGAACAAACGGCACCTTTAAATAAGGATGTATAACTCTTCGATAGGTTAAATCCGAAGATCTAACGCTATTCGTGTGAATATTCTTATGGTAGATTGGGGGAAGTTTGTAGGGTAGTCGTAAGTTAGACAAATTTTTCATTTTCAGAGAATAATGAGCTCACTCCGATCCCTTTATTTATCACATGTAGGACAAACAAGTACCTTTCCTATGCTTTTTGAGGTTTCTCACGCGGACGGCATGTACATATATGACACACAAGGCAAAGCATATTTAGATCTAAATTCAGGCATCTCTGTCAGCAGTCTTGGTCATCGTAACCCCAAAGTTGTAGCCGCGATCAAAAGGCAATTAGATAAACATATGCATACCATGGTGTATGGAGAACATATTCAGACACCACAAGTTTCCTTTGCAGAAAGGCTAACTAAACATCTGCATGAGTCCTTAAATAACATTTACTATGTGATGACTGGTAGTGAATGCATTGAAGTGGCAATGAAGCTCGCAAAAAAACACACGGGTCGTTACGAAATCATCTCAGGTACAAACGCATATCATGGCAGTACTCAAGGTGCCGAGGCCCTTAGAAGTGACACTGATTTTACGTCCCATTTTTTACCTGGAATCCCTGGAATACGCCATATTCAATTTAATGATAATGCTGATCTCCTAAAGATTACTGAAAAAACAGCCGCCGTAATTATCGAGCCTGTTCAAGCCGAAGGAGGTGTCATTTTGCCTGCAGCGGATTATCTGTTTGACTTACGTTTAAGATGCTCTCGTACAGGTACCTTGTTAATTTTAGATGAAATTCAGACGGGATTCGGTCGAACTGGATTTTTATTTGCTCATCAGAAATATAATATTGTTCCAGATGTCCTATTAATTGCTAAATCCATGGGTGCAGGAATGCCTATTGGCGGTGTTGTTTCTTCTAAAGAAATATTGGGGTCTTTGATAAAAAATCCGGCCTTAGGACACATTACCACTTTTGGTGGGCATCCCGTCTGTCTAGCAGCGGCGGATGCTGGTTTAGAATTATTATTGGAAAATAAAATTTACGATTCAGTATTAGAGAAAGAAAAGAAATTTCATAGGAATTTAAAGCACGAAATCATCAAAGAAGTTAGGAGCAGCGGTTTAATGATGGCGGTAGAACTAACGAAAAGAAAATACCTCAAGCACGTGGTAGAGTATACTATTAAATCTGGAGCATTAATCGATTACTTCTTATTTAACGATCGTAGTTTTAGATTAGCCCCTCCACTAATAATAAGCGATGCAGAAATTGAAGAGGCGTGCAGGATTTTATTAGAATCTATGGATTATGCTAAATCTCAATACAACTAATTACAATTCTTTTCTTAATCGAGCTACAGGTATATTTAGCTGTTCACGATATTTTGCGACTGTACGTCGGGCAATGTTGTATCCCTTATCTTGTAGCATGTCTTTTAGTTTCTCGTCAGAATAAGGTTTCCTCTTGTTTTCAGAGTTTACTATTCTGGAAAGAATATTTTTTACTTCCAATGTAGATACTTCTTGACCATCTTGAGTTTGTAGGGATTCAGAAAAGAAATCCTTAAGTCGTTTTGTTCCAAATTCTGTCTGCACAAATTTACTGTTGGCCACCCTCGAAACAGTGGATATATCAAGACCAGTAATCTCAGCAATATCCTTTAATATCATTGGTTTGAGTCTAACTTCATCACCCGTTTTAAAAAATTCTTTCTGGAACTGCATGATAGAATACATGGTGCGATACAAAGTATCTTGTCTCTGTTTTATGGCATCAATAAACCATTTAGCAGAATCTATCTTTTGCTTTATGAACATGACAGCCTCACGTTCTTTTTTAGTCGATTTTCTTCCTTTCGTTGAGTCTTTATAGGTACTCAACATCTCCTTATATTGATCATTTATTCGAAGATCAGGCGCATTTCTGTTGTTTAAGGTCAACTCCAACTCCCCCTCTCGATTAGAAATAATAAAATCAGGGACAATATAATTAAGCGAACTCGATGAAGATCCTTCAACACCACTCGCTGGTTTAGGATTTAACTTTAAAATTTCGTCAACAGCATCTTTCAATTCAGAATCTGAGACAAATAAGTGCTTTTTAAGTTTTATATAATGCTTCTTAGAAAACTCTTCGAAGTGATTATCCAAAATGCGTTGCGCAATTATTTTGCTCTTTGGAATAGATCCTGTTTCTAATTCAATACTTCGACGCAACTGGATTTGCAAACATTCTTGTAAGTGACGTGCCCCAATTCCTGGTGGATCAAATCGCTGTACACTGGATATCATCTCTTCAATCTCATCTTTAGAGCTCTCAATATTTTGCGAGAACAATAAATCATCAATTATTGAAACTGGTTCTCTTCTTAAATACCCATCAGCGTCAATACTCCCAATGACTTGTCTTCCCACTTGAAGTAATCGGTCATCTTCTATGTTCAACATCCCTAGTTGACGAATTAAATGCTCGTGCAACGAATTCTCTACGATGACTGGAATGTTTTTATCATCCTCAATACTCGCATAATTATCCATGCGCATTTTATAACTCGAAGGATCGTCTTCTATATATTCCTTAATGTAATCATCCAGTTCAAAATTCTCATCTTCACCTCCCCCATCTTCTTTTTCCGCTTCTTTGTTTAGATCAAAAACCTCATTAAAATCGTCACCCTCATCTAAAGCAGGATTGGATTCTAACTCTTCTTTGATTCGCTGATCCAAGGTAGCCGTAGGAATCTGCAACAACTTCATTAACTGAATTTGCTGCGGAGACAGCTTCTGTAACATCTTATTACTTAAACTCTGCTTTAACATCTCTCCAATTTGTTATTTTACCTCAATAATTAAACAAGTGTCGGATTTCAAAAGTTTCTAAAGGGGCTTAAAGAAGTTTTGGAACCGCATACAAACATATTAAAGAATATTGTAATATCAAAAATACTGATATTAAATTATATACACTTATAGTATTTTCATAATATGAATATTGACCAGAGAATTTCGGCTTTACGCCAAAGAATGAGATCCGAAGGAATTAGTGCTTACATTCTTCCAAGTAGTGATCCGCATAACAGCGAATATGTCGCTGATCATTGGAAGTCGAGAGAATGGATTAGCGGATTTACTGGTTCAGCAGGAACCGTCGTCGTCACCTTGGATCACGCAGGTGTGTGGACAGATTCTAGATACTTTCTCCAAGCCGAAGAAGAGCTTGCCCAAAGTGAAATGGTTTTACACAAAATGTTTAATCAATTCAAACCTCAATACATCGAGTGGCTCTGTGAAAATTTAGATTCGGGAGCGATTGTAGGTGTCGATGGGCAACTTTTTTCAATTGGTGCTATTTCTAGTTTTGAAAAGCTTTTAAACCAGTCTAGTCTCACATTAAACACAAATTTAGACCTGATCAGAGGCACATGGGAAGACAGGCCAGATATCCCAATAAATTCGGTATTCGTACATGAAGACAAGTACACCGGAAGTACAAGAATCCAAAAGATTAATGCCATACGAGAGGAGATGGCTAATAAAGGGGCGGATAGTCATCTCATTAGTACACTGGACGATATAGCTTGGACTTTCAATCTTCGAGGAAGCGACGTAGATTATAACCCTGTATTCGTATCCTACGCGATCATTAATAAAAACAACTCTGTTCTTTTTGTAGATTCTCAAAAATTGGACGAAAGTCTAATTAATCAGCTCGCCATAGAAAATGTAGAGGTTCAGCCTTACGGCAATGTGATAAAATATCTCAACGAATTGAGTGCAAGCATTTCTATTTTAATTGACAAAAGAAATTGTAACATCGCTTTATTCAGAGCAATTAACACCCAAAATATTATTCAAGGGACAACAATCCCTCGATATTTAAAAGCAGTTAAAAACGAAACAGAAATCCAACATACCCGAGAAGTTATGGTCAAAGACGGGGTCGCGCTTAGTAAAGCTTTTAAATGGCTTGAGGACACCCTAAAGGAAAGATCAGTGAAAGAGATTGAGTTTTCGGATAAGTTGGCCGAATTCAGAAGCCAACAAATGGATTACAAAGGTGAAAGTTTTGGTGCTATCGTTGGTTATAAATCTAATGGAGCGGTCATTCACTATCGCCCTAATTGGGAATCCTCGAAAGAAATAGAAGCGGACGGTATGCTACTTTGCGATTCCGGAGGTCAATATTTAAATGGGACCACAGACATTACCCGAACGGTGACACTCTCCTCTCCTTCTGATGAGCATAAAAGAAATTTCACACTTGTTCTTAAAGGCATGATTGCCTTAAGCAGAGCCATATTCCCGAAAGGGACAAAAGGAGGCCAATTAGATACCTTAGCCAGACAATTTTTATGGCAAAATGGGCTTAATTACCTCCATGGTACTGGTCACGGTGTGGGATTTTTTCTAAATGTACATGAACCAACACAGGGGTTTTCGAGTCCTGGAAATGAACGAGGGGACACAGTGCATGTTCCTGGTATGATTAGTTCGAACGAGCCAGGATACTACAAAGACGGTGCTTATGGAATTCGAATCGAAAATCTTATACTTTGTAAGGAAAGAAAAGATGGGTTCTTAGAATTTGAAACCTTGACCCTAATGCCTATAGATTTAAACCTTGTGGATTCATCCATAATGGATGTAGGTGAACTCTCATGGCTTAATAGCTATCACGAAGAAGTAAATGCTAAATTGCGACCGCATTTAAGCATTGAAGAGAAGGAGTGGCTCGATACTAAAACCCGATCGATATAGCGGATAAAAAATCAGATTTATTTGAGGCAATCCGATTTATTTGCCTTTATTTTACAGCACATTTAAATGAAGTATCATGTCTGAAGGCCATAATTGGGGTAAAAAAGGAGCTTGTTTAGGGCAGTTTTTAGTTGCCATCATCCTTTTTGTGATTTTGTTGATTTGGGTATATAATAAAAATGGTAACTCTCTAGGATAATCTAGAGATCAAAAGCCACTAGAGACTTAAAGGCCTCTACCCTTCTTTCAATATCGTTTTTAGTCAACGACTTCAAACGTCCAATACTAAATTCCTCCACGCAAAAAGAGGCTGCAACAGAACCTTGGATGACCGCGCGTTTCATGTTTTCAAAACTAACATCGTCAGTACTTGCCAAGTGACCTATAAATCCGCCTGCAAAACTATCACCTGCTCCTGTTGGATCATTTACTCTTGCTAAAGGTAATGCGGGAGCAGAGAAGATGTTACCCTCATGAAATAGTAAAGCACCATGTTCTCCCTTTTTTATAATTAGAAATCGAGGGCCCATGTCATGTATTTTATCCGCGGCATTTACCAAGGAATATTCTCCAGATAGTTGACGTGCTTCTTCATCATTTATCGTTAATACGTCTACACGAGCAATGGCCTGCTTTAAGGGCTCAAGTGCCACATCCATCCAAAAATTCATTGTATCCATAACAATCAATTTAGGATCGTCTAACTGGTCCATGACTTTTGACTGAATCTCTGGCGTGAGATTTCCTAACATGATATACCGGGAATCCTTATACGAAGCTGGAAGTACTGGGTCAAAATCTGCTAAAACGTTTAGATCTGTGGTAATTGTATCACGTTGATTCATGTTTTCATGATACTTACCTTCCCAAAAAAAAGACTTTTTCCCTTCTACAATTTCTAAACCCTCTGTATTTACTCCCCTACTGTTCAGAGCCATAATTTCATCTTGCGGAAAATCGTCTCCAACAATAGAAACAAGATTAATATCATTTGTAAAATAGGAAGCAGCCCATGAAATATAGGTACAGGCACCACCGACAACTCGTTCTGCTCGACCATACGGGGTTTCAATGGTATCAAATGCTACGGTTCCAACAGTAAGTAAACTCATGTGCTAATTTTTTCGCGAAGTTAACACATGATCCGGATTTTGAAGCTATTATCGATTTAAGATCAACTTACCCTCAAAACTGCCATCATTGGATTGGATTCGGTACGTATAGACTCCATTAGTCAAGTAGGTTCCGTCCAACTCATAGCGATCCAAATTCTCACCTTTATCTTCAAGTACTATTTTGCCATGAAGATCGATTAATTCAAATTTAAATTCTGACGAAATTAAATCATTAAAGTAAATCGTCGTGGTGTTAGAAAATGGATTAGGATACACTCTCATTTCTTTGGCGAAAGCCACATCCTTATTACCTACCGAACTCACATCAATACATCCATTAACTATGAGATGCTGAACTTGCTGGTAATCTTCATTAACCACATCGACAATCGAACTTATACACACTTCGCTGTCGGTAAAGTCCGTGTAATGTACTCGTAGAATTGAATGCCATTCATTGGTTTTAAAAATGACACTATCCACTTGAGATAAGGATACAATCATATTATTGTGCTCAAGTAGACTAGTTTCATACCATGGTGTTTGGACTAAATTTTCTACTTGACTTACGTCAATACCTGACATTTCCAGTTGATACGCTAAAACATTCGTGGCCGGATTTTCAATAGCAATATCCAAATATTGCTCGTCAAAGTTAATGGCATCAATCGTCCAAGAAACTGTTTGGTCTGGATTTACAATTCCTTTAGGAAAAACACAATGATCATGACCAGTACTACCATCTTCATGCGAATGTCCTGCTCCATAAATCAAACAATCAGAATTCAACGCCGCATCATAAACTGTCATAAATCCATCCTGATTTAGATCAGTACATGTAGTTGGATCAGCGGAAGTTACTGCTTGTTGAATATAAGCAATCACATCAGCTTCGGTACGAGTCAGGTCACCATCGATATCACCCATAACTGCTGTACCTTCACAATCTCCGTTACAATCAATTTGTGCATTGCCGTAAGGCACCCCTGTACAATCGACGTAAGTTTCACAATCTTGCAAAACTTCCACTTGCAAGGAACCTGAACTTCTATCCATTCGAATACATGCTTGACCCCAATTATTTAAAGAATCCATCTCAACACGACCAAGTGCATCTGGTGCGTGATCCCAATTAACACGTGTTACTAATATATACTCACCATCGGCAATGTCAGTAACGTCGATCCATTGACAGTCCAAATAAGCGTCATAAGTATCTGTACATCCCGCCGTGATACCCATATAATTACATCCAAACTGTGCCATTCCTGGAGACGGGCACCAGAGGTCTATAACACAAAAACCATTTTTAAAACCAACGGGGATGGAATTACCTTGATCATCAAACAAAACATACTCTGCGTATCCATCATAATGGAAATGATTGTGGCAGTTGTCATACGTAAACTGCTCTGGGTTAGCGTTTGGCTCACCAATCAAATAATCTAGGTCACCAATATTTGCGATTTCGGTAGTAAAGCGAATTATATCTCTTAATCCAAGACCTTTTAAACACCCTTCTTCAATGAAGCATTGATCACTATTGTTAATTTGATCAACGTTTATTGTATTTCTTAATATACCCTCATTAATAGCTAAATCAGGTCCTGTACACCCTGGATCGCCAAAAGGGATACAAGATCCATCATCGACAACAGCCAAGGGATCATAATTACACGACGACGGATCTGTACATCCTGTAACTGGTCCTAAATACATTAAACTCCATTGTACATTATCATCTAAACAATCATCCTCGACATCTCCAATTCGAATGATGTAACTTTCATCTTCGTATAAATTAACCTCTAGATATGCTTGCTCGCCGCAAATTTCGTTTTCATTGTTGTAATAAATGGTGCCTTCATTCGACTCATCGAAAATAGGCCCATTACAGCTATCGTAGATGTAAATTTTGGTATTGCACAAATTGGCACAAGTGGTAATTTGATAAATCCCAGATGAGTCTGGAGAAAACGAATAATAGTAATCGGTAAATTCTGGATTGTGATTTCCTTCCGAAATATTCAAAGCATGGGTGCAATTAGACCCTTCAGCACAATTAAATGAATGTGTTTCTTCATAGCTAAAAGATCCTCCTTCAATGATCAAATTACTTTCTAAGAAAACTTGATAATATCCTGGAGCAAAAATACCATCTCCAAAACTGTCCAGAATTTTAAACTCCATACAACCACTCGTATCTATACAAACAGATTCTTCGTAAAGCTCATTATTATCTAGTTCACCAGCCTGAGTAGACACAATTGTATTTCCATTTTGAGATAAACTCCATGATGTTTCATACCCATAGGCGTCTGTTTGAATAATGATGTCAACTTGATAAGTTCCTTCCGGACAATTTTGGCTTACGCCAAATTGGTAAAGGAGTACAAGGGAAAGGATTAAACTCTTGATTTTCATTTCGTTTGTTTTGAGTCAGATTGCATGAGTTCTTCAAGTTAAGATTTAATCCGAATAACTATCAAACGCATCGATTCTAACTCTTACAAAACCAATGAATTGTCGTGAATTAATTACCATGAATACGAATAACCTAATCTTACTCCGTAATTTTTTATGGAAGCTGTTGACAGAGCACCTTCCATATTTTTAAAGGATTGACTAAATGTCAGACCAATAGTAAAGGCATTGTTATCATTAATGGTATATGAAAGTCTTGGGTTAATCCGCAACGAGAAAAAACTCTTACCTATACTTTTATTTCCTGAGCTTCCGCCAAAGTAAACGACATCAAGCGAAGAATCTAGCATTCTTCCTGATTGTTTTATAACTCGTTCGTATTGTCCTCCAACACCTAGACTTATTTCAAAATTGGACAAAGAGTAATGATAATTCAGATTTAACGGTATGACAATTGATCGAAATAAATTATGATGTAAAATATTTCGAGTTTGAACAGCAGAAATGGTTGTATCCGCATAGTAAAGTTGGAGTGTGTCTCCAGTTACTTCATCAATATCAACACCGACTAACTGATCTTCTTTAAATACAGAAATAGTTCTTTCATCTTCAAATCTAAATCGAGTTTTATGGGTGTTATACTCTAATCCCGATGAAACGGATAAATTTCGACTGAATTTGTACCCTAAATCAAATCCAAAGTTTTGGCCCCAATAGGATTCTTCAAATTCGTTTCGTAATGACGCTAAATTCGGATTAACTCCTGATGAAAATTCTAGGTGAGTAGAATGAGTACCAACATATGCACTAAAGTACTTTTTAGCAACAGGGATTTCTTCTTCATATGCAGGGATAAAGGTCATTTGAATACTCGGTTGTCGAGGATTGTAATTCAGAATACTTTGCTGTGCTTTAATCCTTGCTAATTGAACTAAGCTATAATCTATTTTTGAACTCTTATCAATTTTGTTGTTTTGAAGATTCTCACTGTACAATTGAGAGGAAGGAACTAAGTCTTCTTTGCTAAAATTCTTGTTGAAAGTAAATTGATCAACCATACTTTCTGTTATAGTAGTTGCAGGACCGTTACTGTATTCTATATATTCCTTTTCAATATCGGTTATTAAAGCTACTGGAAGCTCATCCTTAGAAATCACCTTTTCATCATCATTAATAATTACTTCGTTTTCGCACTTTAATTTCTGATTATCCATTCCTTCAAAAACATATTCCAATGAATAATATGCCATCACACCAATAATAAAACAGAGAAATAAAAGCCACCCGAGACGTTTTGGTTTGCGGTCTAAATCCTTTTCAATAGATGACCACAAATCATCTGAATCCACGGAAGATATCTGATCCAGACTATTCAACCTTGTTGCAACTTCTGATTCTATTTTTTGTGTGTTCTCTTTCATCTTAAACAGCTTTATCTTGATTTTTCAGTTGGAGGCCAAGATTATCAGACTCCGTCTTTACATTTTTTTTTAACCATGCTCTTGATCTGGATAATCTTTTTCGCGATGATTCTTCAGAAATGCTCAGCATTTTCGAAATTTCGCGATGACTATAACCTTCAACACAAAATAGATTTAGAACTATGTAGTTTTCTTCAGGCATGGTTTTCAAGAATCTAATAAGATCCGCGTCATTTAGAGTATCGAGAATTGTTTTATCGATGTTTTTGAGATCGTGGCAATTATCAATGTTTAGATACTGAAAGTGTTTTCTAGAATTATAATTTAATGAGGTATTGATGGCGATCTGGGTCATCCAGGACAATAGTCTTCCTTTCGAAGACTGGTATTTAATTAAACTTCGGAAAATCTTCAGATAGGACTCTTGAAGAATGTCTTTATCTGAATCGCGATCCCCACGGTTGTACCTACGAACAACAATTTTTAAATGACCAATAGACAGATTATATAATCTCTTTTGAGCCCACCGATCTCCTTTTAAACACTTATCAATTATAGCCTGAGTCACATTCATAATAGAATATTAAGGGGAGTTACTGATGAGTAATTCCCCTTAAATTTTATTGACACACATCAACTATTTCTGCACAGAATGCACCTGTAAATTCTTCGCTAAATGTCCCATCCCAGTTTTTAAAAGTTCCGGATAATGTTCCGCTAATGGATTCACCAACTTCATTACCTACAGTTTCAAACGTAGCTGTAATGTCACTATAACTATAAAGGTCTCCCGATAATGGTTCGACCGCAAAAAGAGGCTCTTTTCCAATGTAACGAACTACATCGCCAATTTCTGGAACTGAGTCTCCACCGAAAATAAGCCCAGGAAGACCATCTGAAACATGGAGAATATTAATTTCAGACTCTGTCACACCCCAGAAATCCCAATCTGCATCATAAACCAATATGTTATAGTTTTCCTCTGCATAATCAAGACCACATAATTCACCTTCGTATATCCGAGCCGCAGCATTACGATCAAATGAAACAGAATTAGAGCTTAAAAGCAGATTATTGTTTTCACAACTGGTCGTTTGCTCGATGATATTGACTTCTGGAATAATAGTATCCTCTACCGTATTGGTCTCATCTATATTTTCTGAAGAACAAGCAACTACTAATGATACTAAAAGGATAAATATCCACGCTTTATGTATTTGTATTTTTAACATGATTCAATTTTAAAACTTAACTAATAGCGAAGGCCCAGTCGCATTTAATACTTAGTATACCCCAGCTAAAAAGTTTTCGTGACTGATTACACGAATAAAATTGAATCGTCTAAATATTTTTTGACTTTAAAAGACATTTGGTCTAATTCACGCAAAGTGAACCTCAAGAAAAAGTCCGATAATTTTTTAATTGAATCGTTGAATTTTAACGCATAG